>JAEEVI010000127.1 GCA_016287035.1 Bacillota bacterium | reverse complement strand
ATGGCGTCCAGCAGATCGGGGAACTCCTCGAACGCGGGAAGATCCGGGTTGTCCGCGATTATCTTTTCGGTGCTCTTGAACAGGAATCCCGCCTTGCTGGCCTTTATCATCGCCAGATCGTTATAGCTGTCGCCCGCCGCGATCGTCTCGCAGCCTATAGACTGCAGAGCCTTTACGGTCGCGAGCTTCGACTTTTCCGCGCGCATCCTGTATCCGGTTATCTCCCCCTCGGGAGATACGACCAGCGAATTGCAAAGTATCGTCGGCCAGCCGAGCTTGCGCATCAGGGGCGAGGCGAACTGCTCGAACGTATCGCTGAGTATTATGACCTGAGTTATCGTGCGCAGCTCGTCGAGGAACTCCTTCGCGCCCTCCATGGGGTCGATGCCGGCTATGACGTCCTGTATCTCCCTGAGCCCGAGCTTATGCTCCTTGAGTATCGCGAGGCGGAACTGCATGAGCTTGTCGTAATCGGGCTCGTCGCGGGTCGTGCGCTTTAAAGCGTCTATACCTGTTGCTTTCGAAAAAGCGATCCATATCTCGGGAACGAGGACTCCTTCCATGTCGAGGCAAACTACGTTCATCTCTGTCTCCTTTGTCTGTTATAAGAAAAAGGGACCGGCGATCCGCCGGCCCCTTTGAAGCGCTGGTTATTCTTCTGCGGGAGCTTCCTCTGCCGCGGGAGCCTCTGCAGCTTCGGCAGCTTCTGCCGCGGGTGCCGCGGGCGCCTCTTCGGCTGCGGCCGGCGCGGGAGCGTCCAGAGTCTCCTTGATCGAAAGCGAGATGCGCTTTCTTTCCTTGTCGATCTCCAGGATCTTGGCTTCGACTTCCTGTCCGATCTCGAGTTCGTCGGAGACCTTGTTGACTCTCTTATAAGCGAGCTCGGAGATGTGTACCAGACCGTCGAGTCCGGGAGCGAGCTCTACGAACGCGCCGTATTCCTTGATCTGTACGACCTTGCCCCTGATGACGTCGCCGACGTGATAGCTCTCGTCGATGACCGACCAGGGTTCGGGAGCGTTCTGCTTCAGTCCGAGGGAGATCTTGCCCTTCTCCGCGTTCATGGAGAGGATCTTTACGTTTACGGTCTGACCGATCTCCAGAACTTCCTGCGGATGTCTCAGCTTGCCCCAGGAGATCTCCGAAATATGGAGAAGTCCGTCGATGCCGCCGATGTCTACGAACGCGCCGTAATCGGTGAATCTCATGACCTTGCCTTCTACGACGTCGCCTACGCTGAGCGTCTGCCAGATCTCGGCGAGCTTCTTCTCTCTCTCTTCGTTGAGGAACGCCTTGTGGGAGAATACGGCCTTGTTTCTTCTCTGATCTACTCTTGTTACCTTTACGGGGAGCGTCTTTCCGATGAACTCGTCGACCTTCTCTTCGTCTACATAGTGATCGGCGAGCTGCGACATGGGGATAAAGCCGGACACTTCCTTGTACGCGGCGATGACTCCGCCCTTGACAGCTCTGACGACAGTTACGTTTACGACTTCCTTGCTATCTAAAGCAGCGTTGATCTCGTCCCAGTTTTCGCCTGACTGGAGCTTCTTCTTGGAGAGCAGGATGTTTCCGTCGCCGTCATCCGTCTTGATGACCTTGGCCTGGATCTCGTCTCCTTCTTTGAACAACGCAGTCAATGTCTGTCCTTCTTCGAGCGTGATCTCCTCCTTGGGGAGCATACCGTCTTTTTTGCATCCAAGATTTACGACCACATAATCGTTTGTGACCACAACAACTTCGCCTGTTACGACTTCGCCTCTCTGGGGCAGCTTAAGGGACTTTTCGATCTCGTCCATGTAAGCCATCATCTCGTTGTTTTGGTCTGCTGTGAATACTTCACTCATGCCAGAAATAACCTCCTTAATAATGCGTTCAGGCGTTGACGCACCTGCCGCAATGCCTATTCTATTATATTTGCAAAGGCGGTGCAACGGTAAATTGTCGAAATTATCGGCAAAAACTGCAAACCCGCAGTTTTTTTCGCATATCTCGAAAAGTTTTTTTGAATTTGAGCTCTTGGCGTCTCCGAGGACTATCATCGCGTCCGATCCGCGCGCGAGCCTGGCCGCGCCCTCCTGGCGTTCGGCGGTCGCCCTGCATATCGTATCGATCGTTTCGGCGTCCGGTATTACAGCCTTTACGGCGGCGCTGACTTCTTCGAAGCGCTCCTTCGTCATCGTGGTCTGCGACACCACCGTGACCGGCCTTCCGGCGGCCGTCCGCGCGAGCTCTTCCGCGCCGCGCGCGTCGCCCGCCGCGCCCAGCGCCATGTCAGTGCTGCCGAGTATCCCTATGACCTCCGGATGCGCGGCATCGCCGGCGACTATCAGCCACCTGCCCTTTTCCCTAGCCTCCTTGGCGAGCCTGTGGATCCTCGACACGAACGGACAAGTCGCGTCGGTGACAGATATGTTCCTCGCGGCGGCCTCCTCGTACGTCCTGTCGGGCTCTCCGTGGGCCCTTATGAGCACTTTTCCGCCCTCGGGGACCTCGCTTATATCGCTGACCGTAACGAGGCCCTTGGAGGCCAGCTGCGCCGTCACAGACCTGTTGTGTATGAGCTCTCCGAGGCAGTAAAGCGTCTCGCCCGCCTTTTCGGCGCGCTCGAGCTGCTCCTCGCATGTTCTGACGGCCGCCGAGACGCCGGGGCAGAAGCCCGCGTGCTCCGCGACCCTTATGATTTTGTTCATGTCCAAGACCTCTCTCATGCGGATTATACCACACTTTGGCCGCCTGCGTTTCTTTACACTCCCGCGGAGATTTGATAAAATAAAACACAGAGCTATCCGTCATGCCGCAGACGCCGGCTCCGCGCCGGACTCAAGCGAGGGAGAACGAAATGAACAACAAGCTCTACAACGAGTATAAAGCCGAATGGGAGAAGCTCTTCACGCTGGGAACTCCCCGGACGTATAAAGCCGGAGAGATCCTGT
>JAEEVI010000126.1 GCA_016287035.1 Bacillota bacterium | reverse complement strand
GAGCCGGCAGCTCTCAGAACATCGGGAAGATCTCGAGCTCCACGTCGCTCAGGGGGTACGCGCAGCACGGATGGATCCAGCCGAACTTGCGGTCCGCCATGCGGCGGCGGTCCATCTGCTCCGGCGTGAACACCTCGCCGCTTATGAGCCTCGAGTGGCACCAGCCGCACTCTCCGCTGCGGCAGTCGGACGGGACGTGCAGCCCCGCGTCCTCCATCGCCCGCAGGAGCGTCGTTTCGGCGGAACACGTAAGCTCCGTCGCGTTTCCGCGCACGTACGCCGTGACCTTGAACGGTCCGGGCGCCGCGTCTTCGGGATAGTCGGGGAACGCACGGGGACCCGCGGCCTCGCCGTCGGGGCAGAAGCGCACGCGCCCCGGAGGAAGCCCGAGCTTTTTGAGCTCCTCCTTCTCGAAATCGATCATCGCCCGGGGTCCGCAGACGAATACTGAATAGTCGCCGGAGGGCGAATACCTGCGCACCATGTCCGCGGTCAGAAGGCCGTGCTCGTAGCCCGGCGAATCGTCGTCGGACAGCACGTTGACGAGCTTTATCCTGCCGCCCGATATGAGGGCCAGCACCTCGAGCTCGCGCCCGAGAAGTATGTTCTGCGCGTTCCTGCTGCCGTAGAGTATCGTTATGTCGAACGGCTCGGTGCCGTCGGCGACGGCTCTGGCCATCGAGAGGAACGGCGTTATGCCGCTGCCCCCCGCGAGCGCGACCACGTGCTTCGCGTCGCGCAGCTCCTGGTAATAGAACTGACCGAGCGGCCCGGATATTATCAGCATGTCGCCGGTCGCCCAGGTCGAGAGTATGAAATCGCTTATAAAGCCGTTCTCGCGGGCCTTTACCGTTATCGTGTAGGACGTGCCCTGCTTTCCGAGCGCGTCGCCCGGAGCGCTGCTGATCGAGTACGGCTTGCAGTATATCTTGCCGTCCTTTTCGACCGCGACGCTTATGTACTGCCCCGCGCGGAAATACGCGAGAGAACCGGTGCCTCTGCCGGGATCGGGAAGCAGCTCGTAGCTCTTCGCTCCAGGGAATTCCTCGATCCTTCCGATCTTCACGAACTGGACGTGGGGATGCAGACCGGCCGCGAGCTCGTTGACCGCGTGATCGACGCGCGGCATGTCGGCGGGCGCGGCGGCTATATGCTCCTCGCGCGTCCTGACCTGCGAGAGGAACGGACCAGCCCCGAGACCTCTGAGGGCTTTTTTGCTGTATCTGTATCTGCCCATCTATATACCCTCCTGCATATCGTCGAGGGTGTAGCGCGCCTGCTCGGCGCCGGAAAGTATCGACTGGCTGTAGCCGTCCATCTGCGTGCCGTGGCCGCCGCAGAAGCGGAGCCCCTTTATCGTGTGGTCGAGCTTCCTGCCCGACTGCACGCGCGGGAACATGCCGTCCCAGGTGCCGCAGGCGTAGCCGTAGACGTCGCCGCGCGGCGTTCCCAGATACCGCGCCCACGTGACGGGGCTCGCGATGACTATCTCCTCTATGTGGCTGCGGATGTCTATATGGGCGACTCTCTCGAAATGCTCTATCATCTGGCGCGCGACCGCGTCCTTGAGCGCGAAGTAGTTCTCCTCGGTCGCGTCCTTGAACGCGTCTTCCGTGAAGAACTTTGAGAACTGCACTATGCACGTGCCCGGAGGGCTGCAGTCGGGGATCGCGTCGTTTATCACCGTGACGCAGTAGTCCCTGTGCGTCTCGAGCGACGCCGCGGCCTCGTACTGCGCGAGCGTGTCGCCGGTGTGGCGCACGAATATGTCGTAGCCCGAAAGCCCGAGCCGCTCTTTGGACACGTTCAGCCCGAGA
The DNA here is from genome assembly GCA_016287035.1 of Bacillota bacterium. Classification (GTDB taxonomy): domain Bacteria; phylum Bacillota; class Clostridia; order Peptostreptococcales; family Anaerovoracaceae; genus UBA1764. Next base: position 4,383 of record JAEEVI010000126.1, on the reverse strand, counting down.
TACACCGTAAAGCAGGACTGGCCAAGCTTTCTGGCGTTCATGAGCTTCTTTTCCCTTTCGGGTATCTTTTCGGGATCCATCAGCCGCCCGAACACGACGTGCGGCATCAGGTTGGAGATGACGCGCCCGCAGGCGATCCTCGTGCCGTCCGCGAGGACTACGCCCTTTACGCCGCCGTCGACCTCGAGCCTCACGACCTCCGCGTTGTACCAGATGTCGCCGCCCCTGCGGCGTATCGCGTCGTCGAAAGCGAGGCTTATCTCGTGGCTGCGCAGCCTGCATATGTGGGGCTTCTGCGTCAGATACGTGTAGACCATGAACGCGTAGACGGCGAAGCTCATCTTCGTGGAGTCGACGCCGACGTAGTCCCAGTAGGATTCGTATATCTCGCGCGCCTTGTCGGGGACACCGATGCGGCGGAGCATCTCGTCCGTGGGAACGGGCACGGTCTTCATGAGATCGAGATATTTGAACAGCATCGCGATCTTCGCCGTGCCGTGCGGCTCGTTGCCGCGCTCGGCGAGCCATTCGACGCCGTCGCCTATCATCCGGGCGAGCTCCATGACCGTCTCCATGCTCTCCCTGCTGCCCGGAACGGCGCGCTCCATCTCGTCTATGTATTCCTGAACGCCGACGGGCATGGTGACGTCGAAGCCGCCCTGCCTGTCGAGATTTATCGATCTGTAGGCCTCGTCCACCTCGACCCACTCGACGTCGAGCCCGTATTCCTCGAGGAGCTTCCTTACGGCGCCCTTCGCTTCGCCCGAGCCCATCTGGCACATCTCGTGGAGGCTCGCCTCGAACTCGAAGCGGCCGCGCACGAAGCTCGTTGCGCAGCCTCCGGGGAGGTTGTGCTTCTCGAGCACCAGGACCTTCTTTCCGGCGCCGGCGAGGTACGCGGCGGCCGACAATCCGCCCAGCCCCGCACCTATCACCACGACGTCGTATCTGTCATCTATCCGCATGAGATATATCTCCGAATCTTCTGTCAAAAAACGGTCTCCGGATGACGGCGAGCCGCGCAGCGGCGGCATCCTCCGGACCGGTCCCATACATATAAATTATATTGCCCGGACGGGCCGTTTGCAATAAAATTGGTCTATGAACACCTACTTTGACGAAGACAGAAAACGCATACTAAAACACCGCGCGATCAGGATCGTGGAATGGTTCCTGTACGCGCTGATCATCGGCGTGGTCATGGGTCTCATAGGCCGCGCTTTCGAATGGGCGATAGAATGGGCGACTGAGACGCGCCGGGCGAACGACTGGCTCATATTCTGCATGCCGGCCGCCGGCCTCGCTATCGTCGGCTGCTACCACGTAACGGGAGCCAGGCACGTGCTCGGGACGAACCGCGTGCTGCTGGCGGCCCAGACGGAGAGCGAACACATACACATACGCATGGCGCCGCTCATCTTCATATCGACAGTGCTTACGCACCTCACCGGCGGCTCGGCCGGACGCGAGGGCGCGGCGCTGCAGCTCGGAGGCTCGGTCGCCGACTTCGTCGGCCGCCATCTGAAGCTGCCCCTCGAAGACAACAGGATAATAACGATGTGCGGGATGGCCGCCGGGTTCTCGGCGCTGTTCGGCACGCCGCTGGCGGCGGCCATATTCGCGGTCGAGGTCGCGTGCGGGGCCATCCGCTATCCGGCGGTGTTCCCGAGCATGCTCGCCTCCTACATCGCGCGCGTCACGGCGCTCAAGCTCGGCGGCAACGCCGTCGTCTACCGCGTCGACATGCCCGAGCTCGGGGCCGGCAGCTTCGTGCAGGTGCTGATAATGGGCGCGCTGTGCGGGTTCCTGGCGATGTTCATGTGCTGGACGCTCCACACGGGCGGCGAGCTCTATCACAGATTCTTCAGAAACGATTATCTCCGAATAGCGGCGGCGGGCGTCATCGTCGCTGCCGTCGTCATGCTGTCCGGCACGCGCGAATACTGCGGCGCGGGCACGGAGATCATACAGGAGGCGCTCGCGGGACGGGCCGTCCCCTGGGCGTTCGCCGCGAAGCTGCTCCTGACGGCCCTCACGCTGGGGGCCGGCTACAAGGGCGGCGAGATCGTGCCGGCGCTCGCCGTCGGCGCGTCGTTCGGCTGCGCGGCCGCGCCTCTGTTCGGAATGGATCCGGCGTTCGGAGCCGGCGTCGCGATGATCGCGAACTTCTGCGGCGTCACGAACTGCCCGCTCGCGTCGGTATTCCTCGCCTACGAGATGTTCGAGGGCGAGGGCGTCATACTGTGCGCGCTCGCGTGCTCCCTGTCCTACATACTGAGCGGACGGGGCAGCCTGTATTCGGCGCAGCATCTCGAGGGCTCGAAGTACAGATTGCTTTAAAGGAGGAACTATGGCTACAGCGCTTATAACGGGAGCGGGCGGCGGCATCGGATCCGCCTGCGCGAGGGAGCTGCGGAAAGCGGGCTTTTCCGTGCTGCTCCACTACCACACCTCGTTCGCCGCGGCCCGCAACCTGGCGAAGGAGATATCGGCTCCCGCCACGTTCAAGGCCGACCTGCGCGACCCGGCGCAGACCGCGAATATGTGCGACGAGATCCTCAATATCTACGGCGCGCCCGACGTCATAGTGAACAACGCCGGCATCGCCCAGTACAAGCAGATCCAGGACGTCACCGACGAGGAATGGCAGGATATGATAGCCGCGGACCTCTCCTCCGCGTTCTTCGTCACGCGCAGGTTCCTTCCGGAGATGATCTCCCGCAAAAGCGGGAGCATAATAAACATAAGCTCCATCTGGGGACAGACGGGGGGCTCCATGGAGGTCCCGTATTCCGCGGCGAAAGGCGGCGTCATCGCGATGACGAAAGCGCTCGCGAAGGAGCTCGGCCCTTCGGGCATACGCGTAAACTGCGTCGCCCCGGGAATAATAAACACATCAATGATATCGAGATTCAGCGAAGAGGAGCTCTCCGCGATGGCGGAGGAGGTCCCGCTGGGAAGGCTCGGCGAGCCGGAGGACGTCGCCATGGCCGTGCGCTTCCTCGCTTCCGGCGACTCGGCGTACATAACCGGACAGGTGCTTGCCGTCAACGGCGGCCTCGCCGTCTGACGCTGAAACGCGAAAAGAGGAGACCTCTATGAACGACAGCTTCGATCTGCAGGAATACCTGTCCCGCGGCGTGGAGGACCTCATGAGGGACGTCGTCCGCGCGACGCTCAAAGATCCCCGCGAGAGCGCCTTCATGCTCAGGTTCGCGGCCTCGGCCGCGGCGGCGTCAAAAAAAAGAGAAGCGGCCGAAAAGGCCGGCGAACACATACCGTCGTTCCTGATCGCGAGCATCACGAGCCGGTGCAATCTTCACTGCGCGGGATGCTACTCGCGCTGCAGCCGCGCGACCGTGGACGCCGAGCCGGCCGACCAGCTGACGCGCGGCGAGTGGCTAAGGATCTTCACCGAGGCGGAAGAGCTCGGAATCAGCTTCATACTTCTCGCCGGCGGAGAACCGATGCTGCGGCGTGACGTCATAGAAGCCGCCGGAAACCTGCCGGGCGTCATGTTCCCGGTCTTCACGAACGGCACCTTTATGGACGAGCGCTATCTGGAGCTGTTCGACAGGTGCCGCAACCTCGTCCCCGTAATGAGCATCGAGGGCGACCGCGTCCGCACCGACGCGAGGCGCGGCGAGGGCGTCTACGATGCGCTGATCCGCGGCATGGACGAGCTGAGCCGGCGGGGGCTGGCCTTCGGAGCGTCCGTCACGGTCACGACGGAAAACGTCCGCGAGGTGACCTCGGAAGCGTTCCTGAAAACTCTCTCGGACCGCGGCTGCAAGGCCGCCATCTTCGTTGAATACGTGCCGGTGGCAGGCAGCGGCGGACTCGCGCCCGGAGACGAAGAGCGCGAATATCTCGCCGGCAGGCTCTCGCGCCTTCGCGAAGAGCGTCCCGAGATGATCTACATCTCCTTCCCCGGAGACGAAAAAGCCTCCGGCGGCTGCGTCGCGGCAGGCAGAGGCTTCTTTCACATCAATTCCCACGGAGGCGCGGAGCCGTGCCCGTTCTCGCCGTATTCGGACGTCAACGTGCGGACGGCTTCCCTGCGCGAGGCGCTGCGCTCGCCCCTGTTCACCGCCCTGCGGGACGGAAACGTCCTTACGGGCGACCACGAGGGAGGCTGCGTCCTCTATGAAAAGCGGGAGCTGGTGGAGAGCCTTCTCGGCAGAGGCTGAAGCGCTAACGCGCGAGGGTCATCTCTTTTTGTAAACGATCAGTTCGGGATCCTTTCCGCCCTCCTCGTACGACGCGACGAGCAGGAAATCCATGCCCGCGATGACGCCGAAAAGGCGGCCTCCTCCGAACTCGGACTCCAGCTGGTTCCCGAGATACGTCGTCCCGTCGTCGAGAAACTTTGCGCTGCTCCCG
>JAEEVI010000125.1 GCA_016287035.1 Bacillota bacterium | reverse complement strand
GCGGTCAAAAAGAAGATCGTCCCGCTCGTCGCGCACAAGGCCGCGATCGAGCACGCGATACAGGTGCTGTACGGCAACGAGGGCGCCGCGAGGGCGATAGAGGACATGAAGCGCGAGGCTTCGAACTCCCAGAAGAGCGACGACGCGTTCGCGCAGGACGCCGCCTTCACAGCCAACCAGATCGACGATTCGATAAATAACGCGCCGACCATAAGGCTCGTCAATTCGATAATAGAGCGCGCGATCACCGAGCGCGCCAGCGACATACATCTCGAACCGCACGAAACGGAGATGGTCGTGCGAATGAGGATCGACGGCATGCTCAGGATGATCCTGACCGTTCCGAAGGATCTTCAGAGCTCAGTCGTCTCGCGTATAAAGATAATGAGCGGTCTTGACATCTCCGAGAGGCGCGTGCCGCAGGACGGAAGGTTCAACGTGCGCGTCAAGGACAAGAACATAGACCTTCGTATCTCCACGCTTCCGACGGTCTACGGCGAAAAGATAGTCGCGAGGCTCCTCGACAAGAGCGGAGGCAACATAACCAAGGAGAATATAGGGCTCCAGGGCCGCGACCTGGAGACGTTCGAAAAGATGCTCAGATGCCGCAGCGGCGTGCTCCTCATCGTAGGACCGACTGGTAGCGGAAAATCGACGACTATGTATGCCATGATAGGCGAGCTCAACAAGCCGGAGGTCAACGTAGTCACGCTCGAAGACCCGGTGGAGTACAACATCAGCGGCGTCAACCAGGTACAGATCAGCGAAAAGACCGGACTCACGTTCGCGGGAGGCCTCCGGTCGATCCTCCGCCAGGACCCCGACATCATCGGCGTGGGCGAGATCCGCGACGGCGAGACGGCGGAGATCGCGATGCGCTCCGCGATCACAGGCCACGTGGTCATATCCACCATACATACGAACGACGCGGTCGGAACGATCGAGCGTCTCGTCGACATAGGCGTGGAGCCTTACCTCGTCGCGAGCGCCCTGCGGGGAGTCATATCCCAGCGCCTCGTGCGCCGCATATGCCCGCACTGCCGCAAGGCCTACACTCCGGACGACGACGAGCTCAGCTCGCTCGGCATGGATCCTCAGGACGGGCTTACTTTCTACAAAGGAGAAGGCTGCCCGCACTGCTTCAACACCGGATACTACGGAAGGACCGCTGTCTTCGAGTTCATGACGGTCAGCGCCAAGGTCCGCCGCATGATAGCGAACCGCGCCGCCCGTCCCGATATCGAGGCGGAGCTGAAGAAGCCTGACAGCGGATTCATCTCGCTGCGCGAGAACGCGCTGCGCCTCGTGACCGAGGGCGTTACGACCTCGGCCGAGCTGCTCCGCGTCGTGAGCGAAGACGACTGATAAGAGAAAGGAACAGCTTATGATAACTATCGAGGAACTCGTCGCTCAGGCAAAGCAGGACGGAGCGTCGGACATACATATCATATGCGGACTGCCTCCCAAATACCGCAGGGACGGACAGATCGAGAACATGCGCGGGGAAGCGCTGGACAAGGACGCCTGCGAGGGGATAGCTAAGGCGCTCGCCGGCGCCGAATACCAGACGTTCGCGGACACGGGAGAGCTCGATCTCGCCGGGACGTATTCCGGCAACCGGTGCCGCGTGCACATATTCAGGCAGCAGGGCGTCCCCTCGGTCGCGCTGAGGCTCCTCAGGGAGGAGATACCCGCTCTCGACACGCTCGGGCTTCCGCCGTCGGCGCTGGAGCTTCCGGGGCTTCACAAGGGCATCGTGCTCGTGACGGGCGGGACGGGCTCCGGCAAATCGACGACGCTGGCGTCCATGATCGACCACGTCAACCATACGCGCAAAGCTCACATAGTTACGCTCGAAGACCCCGTGGAATACGTATATAAGCCGGATCTGTGCGCGATAAACCAGCGCGAGGTCGGAAAGGATACGAAGAGCTTCTCAGAGGGCCTGCGCGCCAGCCTGCGCGAGGACCCGGACGTCATACTCATCGGCGAGATGAGAGATAAGGATACGATCGAGACGGCCATCACCGCCGCGGAGACGGGCCATCTCGTATTCGGGACGCTGCACACGGGCAGCGCGTCCGACGCCGTAGACCGCATCGTTCAGGTGTTCCCCGAGGGGATGCAGACGCAGATAAGGCTCCAGCTGTCGATATGCCTTCAGGCCGTGCTCAGCCAGCAGCTCGTGCGGAAGATCGGCGGCGGCAGGTGCCTGGCGTGCGAGCTCATGATAGTCAACGACGCCATACGCAATCTGATAAGGGCCGGAAATACCCCTCAGATAGCGAACGCGGTCGCTACGAGCGCGGCTATCGGAGGCCAGACGATGGATCAGGCGCTCGTGCGCCTCGTAAGGTCGGGCGCGATATCCCGCGATACCGCTGTCGACAACGCGCGAGACAAGGAATTCGTCAAGAAGAACGCGATATGACGGCATGTCTTACGAAAGGGTGTGACTGCTTTTGGTAACATACAAATACGTGGCGAAATCCCCGGGTGGGAGCAAGGTGACAGGCGTAGTCGAGGCGTACAACCAGCTCGACGCGGCTGACCGCGTCAAACAGAACTACAGCATAATACTCAAGCTCACCCCTGTTAAGGAGGAGGCCGAAGGCCTGCTCAACAAAGAGATCGGCGGGAAGAAGCTCAACAAAAAGGCTTTTCTCGTCATGTGCAGCCAGTTCGCGACAATACTCAATTCGGGAGTCACCATCTCAAGGACGGTAAAGCTCATAGCAGCGAAGATGAGCGACAAGCATCTCCGCAAGATGCTCGTCAAAGTCGGAGAGGACGTTGAGGCGGGCCGTTCCGTATCCTCGAGCTTCGCGGAGCGCGGCTCGGATCTTCTGCCTCCGACCTTCATAGAGACGATAGCCTCGGGCGAGCAGAGCGGAAACCTCGCGACATCTTTCCGGACCGTT
>JAEEVI010000124.1 GCA_016287035.1 Bacillota bacterium | reverse complement strand
GCAGTCCGAAGGCGGCCGCCACACCCCGTTCTTCAACGGCTACAGACCGCAGTTCTATTTCAGAACGACCGACGTAACCGGAACCATCACTCTTCCGGAAGGCACCGAGATGTGCATGCCCGGAGACAACACCAGAATGACCATCGAGCTGATCACTCCGATCGCTTGCGAGGAAGGTCTCCGCTTCGCTATCCGTGAAGGCGGTAGGACCGTCGCTTCCGGCGTTGTTGCCAGCATCATCGAGTAATCGCCAGGCTGACAAAAGCAGAACAAAGCCCCGCGTCCAAAAGGACGCGGGGCTTTTTCCTTCATAAGGCCGTATGGACGCGGCGATCCGCTAGAAGAGCGGAAGCACGTATTTCCAGACCGCGAAAGCGGCCGCGAGATTAAGTATAAGGCACAACGGAACGCCGACCGTAAACAGCCGGTGTTTTGTTTTGTGGCGGAAGACCTTCATGCCGGCGAGCGCGCCCGGGGCGCCCATGAGGAGCGCGCATATGATCAGGGCTTTTTCCGAGACGCGCCAGGAGCCGCGCTTTGCCTTGAGCTTGTCGATGCCGTATACGAGGAACACGATGAGGTTCCAGACGAGATACACTATGATGAACTTCTTCATGCTGAGAATATAGCACACGGGCGCGGCGCGGTCAAACGGCGCGCCCGCCTTGCGAAAGCCGGCGGCTTGTGATAGCATAACAGGCATGGAAAAATACAGAGTCCTCAAAACGGAAGAAGACACGAAAAGGCTCGGGGAGGAGCTCGCCCGTGAGCTCGGGCCCGGAAGCGTTCTGGCGCTTTCCGGCGACCTAGGCGCGGGCAAAACGACGCTCACGAAGGCGATAGCGAAGGGCCTGGGCGTGTCTGAGAACCTCACGAGCCCGACGTTCACCGTCGTGTGCGAATACGATTCCGGCCGCCTGCCGTTCTATCACTTCGACGTCTACAGAGTCCACGACGAGGACGAGCTGTTCGAGATCGGCTTCGACGAGTATCTGCACAGAGGCGGCGTATGCGTCATCGAATGGGCCGATCTTATAGAAGATATGCTGCCGGCTGACGCGGTGCGCGTGCGGCTCAGCTACGGGGACGGCGAGAACGAAAGGATATGCGAGATAGAATGACGATCCTTGCGATAGAGACTACCGGGCATTTCGCCTCGGCCGCGGTCGTTCGCGGAGAGGAAGAGCCCGTGCAGGTAACCTGCGATACGGACTATTCGCATCTGCGCGAGATAGCGCCGATGGTGCTCGAGCTGATGAAAAGAGAAGGCATAGAGCCGCAGGACCTCGGCGCGATAGCGGTATCCAGAGGCCCGGGTTCGTTTACGGGCATCCGCATAGGCATGGCTACGGCCAAGGGGCTGGCGCAGGTCTGGGGAAAGCCGATCATCGAGGTCCCGACGCTGGAAAGCTTCGCGTTCAGCGGTACGGCGGCCTCCGGGAGATATCTGATGTGCCCGCTGTTCGACGCGAGGCGCAGCCAGGTCTACGCCGGCGCCTACAGGATGACCGCGGACGGCTGCGAATGCGCCGTCGCCGATTCGGCCTGCGGGATAGATGGATTTCTGGAGAGCGCCGCCGCTGCTCTCGGGGACGGCGAGACTGCCGTATTCTGCGGAGACGGAGCGGACGCGTTCGCGGATCGCCTCGCGGAGTTTTCGAAGCCGTTCATATTCGCGGAGAAATCGGACAGGTATCAGCAGGCGGCCTGGACCGCGAAGCTCGCGCGCACGCTCGCTGCTTCGGCCGACGCGTTCACCGCGAAGCCTGAATACCTTCGCCTCGCGGAGGCTGAGAGAAAGCTGAGAGAAAAGGGTTAGCGCTTTTGGGATATATATTTAACGAAAACGAAGAGAACGAATACAGGACGGTGCTCTTGCGCCGCGCCGGAAGAGAAGACGCGGAAGGGATATCGGAGCTCGAGAAGCAGTGCTTCGCGCGGCCGTGGAGCCTCGCGAGCCTGCAGGAATCGTTCGACGCCGGCGCGGAATTCTTCGTCGCCGAGGACGCCGGCCATATATGCGCCTACGCGGGCGTCTATCTGATCCCTCCGGAGGGGCACATGGCCAACATCGCCGTAGAGAGCCGCTACCGGAGAAAGGGCGTCGGGTACGCGATGCTCGGTTATCTGCTCTCCGAATGCGAGCGGAAGGGCATAGAGGACTTTACGCTCGAGGTGAGGCCGTCGAACGAAGCCGCGATAGCGCTCTACGAAAAGTACGGATTCGCCGAGGAGGGACGCCGCAGGGCGTACTACGACGACAACGGAGAGGACGCCGTCATAATGTGGCGGCGCGGGGAGGACCTGGCTCAGAAGCATGTTTAACGGAAAGCATATAACGCTCGGGATCGAGTCGAGCTGCGACGAGAGCGCGATAGCCGTGCTCGCGGACGGGCGCGAGATCCTGTCGAACGTAATATCGTCTCAGATAGAAGTCCATAAGGTCTTCGGAGGCGTCGTGCCCGAGATCGCCTCGAGGCACCACCTTCACAATCTGCCGTTCGTGATGGACGAGGCTCTTTCTGCAGCAGGGGTAACGCTCGGCGACGTCGACGAGATCGGCGTGACGGCGGGCCCGGGGCTCGCCGGCTGCCTCCTCATGGGTACCGCTTACGCCAAGGCAGTAGCCGCGGCGTCCGGCAGGCCCCTCATAGGAGTCCATCACATACAGGCGCACATACTCGCCAATCTCATCGAATATCCCGGTCTTGAACCGCCATTCCTCGCGCTCGTGGTCTCCGGCGGTCATACGCATATAATCGAGGTCCGCGGCTGGAACGAGTTCCGCGTGCTCGGCGCGACGCGCGACGACGCCGTCGGCGAGGCCTACGACAAGGTCGCCAGGGTCCTCGGGCTCGGTTATCCGGGCGGGCCGAAGATCGACAGGCTCGCGAAGGAGGGCGATCCGTTCGCCATAGAGTTCAAGCGGGTCTATTTGGAAAAGGACAGCCTGGATTTTTCTCTCAGCGGCACAAAGACGGCCGTCATAAACTATCTGCACAAGGAGACTCAGGCCGGGAGGCCCGTAAACAGCGCGGACGTTGCCGCGTCGTTCCAGGAGGCGGTGATGGAGGTCGTCATAGACAAGACGATGACGGCGCTCGCGCAGACCGGCTATTCCACGCTGGCGGTCGCCGGCGGCGTCGCTTCCAACAGCTTTCTGCGCGAAAAGCTCGCCTCGCGCTGCGAAAAGGCCGGCGCGAAGCTGTGCATACCGTCCCCGATCCTCTGCACCGACAACGGCGCCATGGTCGCGTCCGCCGCGTACAGAAAGGCGGGGCTCGGCCTTTATTCGGATCTTCACCTGGACGTTTTCCCGGGCCTTTCGATCGAGAGCGGGCTCGCTAAGCTCGAGGCCGGCGCGTAGGCCCGCTTACGCGCAGTTTTTCCGCCGCATCTTCCACCGCGAAAAACAGGAGGAAGCCGCTGTTTTAACGGCAAGTTAGATAAATCTAACTATTTTATCCCGAATCCTTCCTCCGGTCTTGACTGCGCGGCGGGCGGATGCTAAATTATAAACACGAGTTAGATAAGGCTAACCACAAAAGAAAGGAGCATCATGAGCGTTGTGATCTTAGGCGGCAACGAATGTATGGAACGCCGCTATATGGACCTCTGCAAAAGCTACAGCTTCCAGCCCAAGATATTCATAAAGCCGTCTTCCGGCCTCAGAAACAAACTGGGGGATCCGGATCTTACGATATTCTTCACAGGCACCATGTCTCACAAGATGCTGCAGTCTGCCCTCAGCGAACTGAAAGGGCGCGCGACGGTCATCGAAAGATGCCGCAGCGCGTCGCTTTCGGCTCTGCGCGGCATACTGGACAAGTACGCGGACAGGGAGGGGCGGAATGTCTGACGAACTGCTGGTGCGGCAGTGCGCGCCCACGCTCGCGGGCGTAAAGACCGGGAGCATGTTCTCCTGCAGGTTCGAAAGCGTCGGGGAGCTGTATTCCGAGATCCGGCGCGTCAACAGGATACTTGTGCCAAAGGGCCTTTGCCTGCTGCCGCTCAGGGTATCCGGAAAAAGAGCTCTCATATACATGTACAGGCCCGCGGAGCTGAGCCGGGATCTCAGAGATGAGACCGCAGAAAGCCTCCTTAAAAACGCCGGCTACCGCGGGCACACCGGCATCTCCTGCGTCGCGGAGCTGGCGCAGAGGTTCCGCAGCTGCGGGGATTTCCCGCACGAGGTCGGGCTTTTCCTCAGCTATCCGCCGGGGGACGTCAAGGGCTTTATCGAAAACGACCGCGGGAGCTGCAAGTGCTCGGGGATGTGGAAGGTGTTCACCGACGAGGAGCGCGCGGAGCGCATGTTCGCGAAATTCAGGGAGTACACGGAAGTATGCTGCGTGCTGTGGCGCTCCGGCTTCAGCCTTGAGCAGCTCGCCGTCGCCAAGTGACTGACCGCGAATATCCGGGATAATAAAAAGCAGCCCGCAAGGGCTGCTTTAAAAATGCTTGTCCGGTCCGGTTAACCTACGACGGGCGAATTCTCTTCGATGTACTGGACGATGTTGGAGATCTGCTGGAACTGCTCCACCTGGTCGTCGGGGATCTCTATCTCGAATTCGTCTTCGATCGCCATGATGATCTCGGCCGCGTCGAGAGAGTCGGCGTCGAGGTCCTTCATGAGATTGATGTCCATAGTGATATTTTCTTCATCAGTATCGAGTTGTTCCGCTATGATACTGCGCACTTTTTCAAAAACCATAATTACCTCCATGAAAACATGCACAAGTTACATTCTGTAAACATTATAATATAAGCTAATACCTATGCAAAGATTTTTTTGCGAAACGGGATGCGCGGGCGGCCCCGGCCTCTTTGTTCACAGCTCCGCTTCGGCGCTCTCCTGAAGCGTCATCCACGCTTCGTACAGGCGCTCCAGTTCGTCCTTCGCCTGCGCCAGCTCCGCGCTCAGGCCCGCCGACTTCGAAGGATCGGCGAACACCTCGGGCCTGCACAGCTGCTCCTCGATGGACGCTACTTTAGACTCGGCCTCCGTCACCGCTTCCTCCGCCTGCGCGAGCTGTTTTTCGGCCTTCCGCTTCGCGGCGGCCTTTGCCTTGTCCTCCTGCATCTTCGCGATGCGTTCCTGTTTCGACAGCTTCGCGGCGGCGCCTTCGGCCGCTTCCGCCTGCGTCATGCGCTCCTTTCCCATGCGCGAGAGGTACGCTCTTCCCGAACCCGCGGAGCTGCTCTTCTCTTCGTAATAATCGTAGTCGCCGAGGTATATCTCGATGCCGTCGGGTCCGAGCTCGTATATGGCCGTCGGGATCTTCTTCAGCAGATATCTGTCGTGCGAGACTATGATCAGCGTCCCCGGAAATTCCAGGAGCGCGTCCTCGAACACTTCCTTTGCCTGTATGTCGAGGTGGTTCGTCGGCTCGTCCATCAGCAGCAGGTTCGCGCCGGACATCATGAGCTTGAGCAGTGACAGCCTCGCCTTTTCGCCTCCCGCAAGATCCTTGACCTTCTTGAACACGTCGTCGCCCCTGAACAGGAACCTTCCCAGCAGCGACCGCAGTTCCGTCTGATCGTATCTGATGTACGTGCTGTGCACTTCGTCGAGGACGGTCTTTTCCGGATCGAGGAGCCGCTGCTCCTGATCGTAATATCCGGGCATGACGTTCTGCCCGAGCCTCAGCGTGCCGCTGTCGGCCGGGAGCTCCCCGAGTATCATCTTAAGAAGCGTCGTCTTTCCGATGCCGTTCGGCCCGACCAGGCATATCCTGTCGCCGCGCTTTATGTCCAGGTCCACGTTCTCGAACAGGAGCCTCCTGTCCGCGCCCTCGCCGAAGCTCTTGGAAAGGCCCTGCGCCTGCAGCACGTCCGTTCCGCTCTGCAGATCCTCTTCGAATTTAAGGCGTATGCGCGCGTCGTATTCGACCGGCCTGTCGGGTCTGTCTATCATCGCCAGACGCTTTTCGCGCGACTGGGCGCGCTTTACGAGGTGCTCGGTGCCGTGGCCCTTCATCGTGCGGATCATGTCCTCCTGGCGGCGGATCTCCTCCTGCACGTGCTCGTAGTGACGGAGCTGCTCCTCGTATATCCGGCGCTTCTGTTCGGCGTACCAGCTGTAGTTGCCTTCGTAGACCGTCAGTTTGCAGCCTTCGATCCCGAATATCCTGTTGACTGTCCTGTCGAGGAAATACCTGTCGTGCGAGATGATGACGAGAGTGCCCTTGTAGGAGCGCAGGTACTGCTCGAGCCACTTCAGCGTGCCTATGTCGAGGTGGTTCGTCGGCTCGTCGAGGAACAGCAGGTCGGGCGCTTCGAGCAGCATGGCCGCGAGCGCGAGCCGCGTACGCTCCCCTCCCGACAGTATGTCGACGGGCTTATCCAGGTAGTCGTCCGTGAACGCGAGGCTGTTGAGGATCCCCTTTATCTCGCTCCTGTAGCTGTAGCCGCGCCTTTCGGCGAATTCGCGGCTCAGGGAATCGTATTCCTCGATGAGAGAGGCCGCCTCCGGTCCCGAAGCCCGGGACATCTCTTCCGTAAGCTCTGCGAGGCGTTTTTCGGCCTTCTGCTGCCAGCTGAATATGCGCTCCATCTCCTCGCGGACGGTGCCGCCTGAGGGGAAGTGGTCGCGCTGCCTGAGATATCCGAACGACAGATCCCGCTCCCGGAAGATATCGCCGCTGTCCGGCTGAAGGTCTCCGGCGAGGATCCTTATGAGCGTGCTCTTTCCCGCGCCGTTCGCTCCGACGACGCCTATGCGGTCGCCCTTGTTGACGTGGAACGACACGTCCTCCAGGACCGGCTTTACGCCGTAGGACTTATTGAGTTTTGATACAGATATCAGACTCATAAATTATATTTTATCATAATCGGCGCGCGGCTTCCACAGCCGGAGCGCCTGCGCTCTCAGCAATGAAAAACCGGCGCGGCCGTTGGCCGCGCCGGTCCCGTCTTTTTGCGTTTAAGCCTGGGAAGGAGCTCCGACAGGGCAGGTGCTCTCGCAGGCGCCGCACTCGATGCAGGCGTCAGCGTCGATGACGTACTTGCCGTCGCCTTCGGAAATAGCCTCTACAGGACAATCTGCAGCGCAGGCACCGCAGGAGATGCACGCATCACTGATTACATAAGCCATAGTTTTCCTCCTTGCAAATGTATGTTAATGTTGTTGCGACTATTAACAAAATATATAATATAACAAACACCGCAAATGTCAAATCTATTTCTTTTAAAGGTCGGTCCATGCGCGTATACGGTCTGTCGGGAAAAAGCGGAACGGGTAAGAGCTACAATGCGTCGGAGCTTTGCCGGCGCATGGATATCCCCGCGCTCATAGACGACGGTCTCTTTATATGCAACGGGAGCATCGAGGCAGGCAGGTCGGCGAAAAAGGAGCGCACGAAGATAGGTGCCGTAAAGGCCGCGATCTTCACGAGCGACGCGCACCGGGACGAGGTCGCCGCGGCGATACGGCGCGAGGATCCGCCCTCGATACTCGTGCTGGGCACCTCGGACGAGATGGTCTGCCGCATAGCCGAAAGGCTCGGCCTGCCGCTGCCGGAGGACATCATCCATATCGAGGATATAACCACCCCCGAACAGCGCGAAATAGCTTCGAAGAAGCGCCAGGAGGATGGCACCCACGTCATCCCGGCGCCTACCTTTCAGGTAAAGAAGCGGTTCTCCGGATACTTCGTAAACCCCAAGAAGAACTTCTACCAGGCGGGCGGAAGGACCTCCGGCATCGAAAAGACGATCGTCCGCCCGACGTACAGCTATCTGGGCAGCTACGAGATATCCGAGAAGGTCATATCGGACATAGTTTCCATAATAATGCGCTACACGGACGGGATAAGCAGGGTGCTGTGGACGAGCAGCGACCTGAGCGAGGAGGGCGTCTACGTGCGCACCATCGTGCAGGCGGAGAAGGGCGCTCCGGTCATGACGGCGGCGCTCGAAGCGCAGCGCGCCATATACAGGGCCGTCAAAAAAATGACGGATTTCAACGTGCTCGGCGTGGAGGTCGAGCTGCGCGGATACAGGCGCTAGCGCGGTCCGCCGCTATACCGTTTTTTCTTCGATTTTCGGTCCCGAAGGTCTTGACTTTGGGGCCGATATCGCTATAATAAGTTTAGCACTCAGAAAAAACGAGTGCTAACAAGAAGGTCAGAAATAAAATTATCATAAATGGAAGGAGTTCTTTAAAATGACTATCAAACCATTAGGAGACAGAGTTCTTCTCAAGCTCATAGCGGAAGAAAAAACGAGCGGCGGCATCCTGCTCCCGACGAAGGCTCAGGAAGCTCCCCAGATCGGCGAAGTCATCGCCGTAGGTCCCGGAACGGACGAAGTAAAGATGACCCTCAAGGTCGGCGACAGAGTCATATTCCCGAAGTTCGCAGGCAACGAGATCAACGACAACGGCGTAGAGATGATGATGCTCCAGCAGAAGGAGATCCTCGCGCTCGTCGAGTAGTTAAGGATAGATACACATCAGAGGTGAGATAAAATGGCAAAGGAAATCAACTACGGCGAGACCGTAAGAAGAAAACTGCAGAGCGGCGTCGACCAGCTCGCTAACTCCGTAAAGATCACGCTCGGCCCCAAGGGCAGGAACGTGTTCATCGACAGAAAGTACAGCTCCCCGCTCATCACCAACGACGGCGTCACGATCGCCAAGGAGATCGAGCTCGAGGACGCGTTCGAGAACATGGGCGCTCAGATCGTCAAGGAAGTCGCTTCCAAGACGAACGACGTAGACGGCGACGGTACCACTACCGCGACGCTGCTCGCGCAGACGATCATCAGAGAGGGCTTCAAGAACGTCGCCGCGGGCGCCAACCCGATGGTCCTCAAGAGGGGCATCCAGGGCGCTGTCGACGTAGCCGTCGAAGAGCTCAAGAAGAACTCCCACAAGGTCGAGAGCAAGGAATCCATCGCCAACGTAGCCAGCGTATCCGCCAGCGACACGAACATCGGCGACCTCATCGCCGAGGCAATGGAGAAGGTCGGCAACGAGGGCGTCATCACCGTCGAGGAATCCAAGTCCATGGGCACCACGCTCGAGGTAGTGGAAGGCATGCAGTTCGACAGAGGTTATCTGTCCCCGTACATGGCTACCGATATGGACAAGATGGAAGCCGTCATCGAGAATCCGTACATCCTCATCACGGACAAGAAGATCTCCAACATCCAGGAGCTCCTGCCCCTGCTCGAGAAGGTCGTTCAGGCCGGCAAGAAGCTGCTCATAATCGCCGAGGACGTCGAGGCTGAAGCTCTCGCGACGCTCGTCCTCAACAAGCTCAGAGGCGTCATCGACTGCGTGGCGGTCAAGGCTCCGGGCTTCGGCGACAGAAGAAAAGAGATGCTCAAGGATATCGCTATCCTCACGGGCGGCCAGGTCATCAGCGAAGAGCTCGGCATCGACTTCAAGTCCACGGAGCTCAACATGCTCGGCAGAGCCAGCACCGTCAAGGTCAACAAGGAGAACACCGTCATCGTCGACGGAGCGGGCAGCAAGGAGGATCTCGCGGCCAGAGTATCGCAGATCAAGAACCAGCTCGACGTCACGACCTCGGATTACGACAAGGAAAAGCTCCAAGAGAGGCTCGCGAAGCTGTCCGGCGGCGTAGCCGTCATCAAGGTCGGCGCCGCGACCGAGACCGAGCTCAAGGAGAGAAAGCTCCGCATCGAGGACGCTCTCAACGCTACCAAGGCTGCAGTCGAGGAAGGCATCGTTCCCGGCGGCGGCGTAGCTCTTGCGAACGTCATCCCGGCGGTAAAGGCATACGCGGACGCTCAGGACGGCGACGTCAAGACAGGCGCGAACATCATCGTAAGAGCGCTCGAGGAGCCTGTCCGCCAGATCGCGGAGAACGCCGGATTCGAAGGTTCCGTCGTCATCGCGGCCGTCAAGGAAGCGAAGCTCGGCGTCGGCTTCAACGCTGCCACCGAGGTCTACGAAGACATGATGGCTGCCGGCATCGTCGATCCGACGAAGGTCACCAGGTCCGCTCTTCAGAACGCGGCTTCCGCTTCCGCGCTGCTCCTCACCACAGAGGTCGGCGTCGCGGAGATCCCCAAGGAAGAGCCCGCCGCGGCCATGCAGGGCGGCGGGATGGGCGGCCCGATGAGCATGATGTAAGGCCCGGCCGAATATAAGATCAGGTCCTGCGTCCGAAAGGGCGCAGGACTTTTTTAGTGTCTTCGTTTCCCGTCCGGCTTCCGGCCGCCGGTATTATTCCCGTTGTTAGTCTTATTTAATTAAATATTTCTAATTTCTGTTGACAAAACGTTTTCAGGGGGCTATAAATAAGGTGCCACATGAGTTAGTGCGGGCTAATTAGCCTGCTTTAATTATCGGCCTTGGTTAGACCTTTCTAATCAAAGACGCAATTTTTTCTGATCGAATCGAAGGAGGTCGGATCATGATGCCTCTCGCGCTTGCCTCAGCCGGCGAAGAAAACATCATAAAAAGAGTCGGAGGAAGCCCGGAGATGAAGAAGCATCTTGAGGACATGGGCTTTGTCGCCGGCGGGACCGTCAGCATAATATCGGATATAGGCGGCAATCTAATAGTCAACGTTAAGGACACCCGCGTCGCTATCAGCCGCGAGATGGCCGGAAAGATAATGGTTTAAAGGAGAAACGGAATGAACACGCTGAGGGAAACTAAGATCGGCAGCACCGTGAAGGTCGTAAGGCTTCACGGCGAAGGCGCCATAAAGCGCCGCATCATGGACATGGGCATAACGAAGGGGGTAGAGATCTACGTCAGAAAGGTCGCTCCTCTCGGAGATCCCGTGGAGATAACAGTGCGCGGCTACGAGCTCAGCCTCCGCAAAGCCGACGCGGAGATGATCGAAGTCGAAGCCGTATAAAAGAGAGGAGAACAGTTATGGCAAAGGAAATACGCATAGCCCTGGCGGGCAACCCGAACAGCGGCAAGACGACGCTGTTCAACGAGCTCACAGGGTCTAACCAGTTCGTAGGAAACTGGCCCGGCGTCACGGTCGAAAAGAAGGAAGGACGCCTCAAGGATCATAAGGATGTTATCGTTACAGACCTTCCCGGAATCTATTCTCTTTCTCCTTATACATTGGAAGAGGTCGTAGCGAGAAATTACCTGATCGAAGAGCGCCCGGACGTCGTCCTCAACATCGTCGACGCGACTAACCTCGAACGCAATCTGTATCTGACGACGCAGCTCGTCGAGATCGGCATCCCCGTAGTCATCGCCCTCAATATGATGGACATAGTCCGCAAGAACGGCGACAGGATAAACGTTGAGGAGCTCAGCAGGGAGCTCGGCTGCACGATCGTCGAGATATCGGCCCTTAAGGGCGAGAACGTGGAAAAGGCCGCGGACGCGGCCATAATGGCGGCGTCGTCCGCGAAGACGGTCCCGCAGCACACGTTCTCCGGTCCCGTGGACCACGCCCTCGCGCACATCGAGGAGGTCGCGGTCGACAAGCTCCCCGAGGAGCAGCAGCGCTGGTACGCCATAAAGATCTTCGAGCGCGACGAGAAGGTCCTCGAAAAGCTGAAGCTCGACAAGGCTGTGCTCGATCACGTCGAGGCGGATATAAAGGCCGCCGAGACGGAGCTCGACGACGACGCGGAGAGCATCATAACCAACGAGAGGTACGTCTACATAGCGGGGCTCATGAAGGCCTGCTACAAGAAGGCGAACAAGGGAACTCTCTCGAATTCCGATAAGATAGACAGGGTCGTCACGAACAGGATACTCGGACTTCCGATCTTCGCGGTCGTGATGTTCCTCGTATACTGGATCGCGATGGGACCGTTCGGTTCTTTCCTGACCGACTGGACGAACGACGTCTTCGGCGGCGTCTTCCTCGAAGGCGGCTCGCGCGCGATCATGGAAGGCTGGGGACTTGCTCCGTGGCTGGTCGGCCTCATCTCCGACGGTATCTTCCACGGCGTAGGCGCCGTTCTCGGCTTCGTGCCTCAGATGCTCGTGCTCTTCCTGATGCTGTGCATCCTCGAGGACTGCGGCTACATGGCCCGTATCGCGTTCATCATGGACAGGATCTTCCGCAGGTTCGGACTTTCCGGAAAGTCGTTCATCCCGATGCTCGTAGGCATGGGCTGCGGCGTTCCGGGCGTCATGGCCTCCAGGACGATAGAGAACGAGAGAGACCGCCGCATGACCATCATGACGACGACGTTCGTCCCCTGCGGCGCGAAGATGCCGATAATCGGACTTATCGCAGGCGCTCTGTTCGCGGGCAGCGGCCTCGTAGCCACGAGCGCGTACTTCATCGGTATCGGAGCGATCATCGTCTCCGGCATCATGCTCAAGAAGACGAAGATGTTCGCGGGAGATCCCGCGCCGTTCGTAATGGAGCTTCCGGCTTATCACAAGCCTTCGCTCAAGAACGTGCTGCGCGGCACCTGGGAGCGCGGCTGGTCGTTCATAAAGCGCGCCGGCACGGTCATACTCCTCAGCTCGATCGTCATCTGGTTCCTCTCCGGATTCGGAATGGTCAACGGACAGTTCGGAATGGTCGACAACCTGTTCGAGGACGAGACGATCGTCACCGAGGAATACACCGCGGCGCTCGCCGACCGCATGAACATACCCGAAGAGGACGTCGCTCCCATGGACGCTTCGCTTCTGGCAGGCGTCGGCAACGCGGTATCGCCTGTATTCAGGCCTCTCGGATTCGGTTCCTGGAAGCCGACGGTCGCGACCGTGACCGGCCTCGTCGCGAAGGAAGAGGTTGTAGGTACGTTCGGCGTGCTGTATAATTACGACGATCAGGACGGCGAGGACGAGCTCAGCGAAGAGGGCGAGCAGATCTGGGACCGCGTCAGCGAGGACTTCAACAGCTTCTCCGGCGGACACGGCAAGCTTGCCGCTTACGCGTTCATGATCTTCAATCTGCTGTGCGCTCCGTGCTTCGCCGCCATCGGCGCGATAAAGCGCGAGATGAACAGCCGCAAGTGGACGTGGTTCGCGATCGGATATCAGTGCCTGTTCGCTTACGCCGTAGGCCTGATCGTATTCCAGATCGGAAGGCTCTTTACAGGAGGCTTCAACGTGATAGGTCTCCTGGTCGCCGCGGCGCTGCTCGCCGTGATGCTGTACCAGCTCTTCCGTCCGTATAAAGAGGCAGAAAGGCTCACGATAAAGTAGGTGCATTGAATGGACTGGTTAGCTTCCAACGCCGCAAACATAATAGTAACGGCCGTTTTGGTCGCGATCGTCGCGCTGATAGTGCGAAAGATGATACGCGACAGGAAGGATGGCAAGTCATCGTGCGGAGGAAACTGCGGAAGCTGCGGATTGTGCTCCGGAGCGCATCTGCCTGACGCGAAGGACCTGCGCGAAAAATAAATCGCGCCCGGAAAGGCCAAGGCCTTTCCGGGCTTCTTTTTTCAGTTCGCCCGGCTGAGCGATATCGGCGCCCGGGCCGTTCACCGTCCGCGCCGCTGCTGCCATGCCGGCGGCCGCTTGCAAAGGCCGCCCGAAAATAGTATATTAAAATATAACGTTCGCGCGGCAAGCCGCATGCCTTTTCGGAAGGACGTATCAGGATATGGATACACTCATTCAGGTAAGAGATCTCAAAAAGTATTATAAAAACGGCGCGATCAAGGCGCTCGACGGGATAAGCGCCGACATAAACAAGGGCGACGTCATGGTCGTCATCGGGCCTTCGGGCTCCGGAAAATCGACGTTCCTGCGCAGCCTCAACATGCTCGAGGTCCCCACGAGCGGGGAGATAATCTTCGAGGGCGTCGACATAACGAAGAGCAAGGCGCCCGACGAGAACGGAAAGATGGTCAGGATGGATCTGGACATGCACCGGCAGAAGATGGGCATGGTCTTCCAGCATTTCAACCTTTTCCCGCACAAGAGCATAATAGACAACATGACGCTCGCTCCGGTCAGGCTCAGGAAGATGACTAAGGAGGAGGCCGAGGCGAAGGCGAGGACGCTGCTGGCGAGAGTCGGGATGGGCGACAGGGAGAATTCGTTCCCGAGCCAGCTCTCCGGCGGCCAGAAGCAGAGGATCGCGATCGTCCGCGCGCTCATGATGGAGCCGGACGTGATGCTGTTCGACGAGCCGACCTCGGCGCTCGATCCCGAGATGGTCGGCGAAGTCCTCGACGTTATGAAGGAGCTCGCCAAGCAGGGAATGACGATGGTCGTTGTCACTCACGAGATGGGCTTCGCGCGCGAGGTCGGGAACCGCGTCCTTTTCATGGACGAGGGAAAGCTCGTCGAGGAGGGCACTCCCGACGACATATTCAACCATCCGCAGAACGACAGGCTCAAGGACTTCCTGTCGAAGGTCCTGTAGGATATTAGGCGCAATTCAAAAGCGGACCGCATGGCGGTCCGCTTTTTTCGCGCTTTCGCAGGTCTTCGCTACTCGTTGATGTTGACGAGATGTGTGTTCGTCTGGTCGTAGCGCGCGGCGATGATGTCCGTGAGGGCCATCGCGGTGTCGATCGAGGTCATGCACGGTATGCGCAGCTGGATC
The DNA here is from genome assembly GCA_016287035.1 of Bacillota bacterium. GTDB lineage: Bacteria > Bacillota > Clostridia > Peptostreptococcales > Anaerovoracaceae > UBA1764. The sequence goes on along the minus strand of JAEEVI010000124.1, from coordinate 5,591 downwards.
GCGCGCCTGTTGAGGGCGCGGAAGTCGCCCACGCTTATGTCGTCGACGTTGCCCGTGTAGACGATGTAGTTGACCGTGCCGCTGTTGATCAGATCGTAGATGTCGGTGCTGTCGCCGATGTTGCGGGCGGTCGTGACGTCCATCCCGCGGGCCCTTATGGCCTTGGCGGTGTCGGGCGTCGCGTAGAGCCTTATGCCCAGATCGGTGAAGCGCTCGGCCAGCGCTATCGCGTCCCTGTAGTCGTAGTCCTCGACCGAGATGAGAACGCCCTTGCTTCCTCTTTCTCCGGGAGCGTGGACGTCGATGCCGGAAGCCGTCAGACCCTTGTAGAGAGCCTCCGTCCTGGTGCGGCCTATGCCGAGCACCTCGCCGGTGGACTTCATCTCGGGACCCATTATGCTGTTGGCGTCCGTTATCTTCTCGAACGAGAATACGGGCACCTTTACGGCGTAGCACGGAGCGCTCGGGTGAAGTCCCGCGCTCCAGCCCATGTCGTCGAGCGTCTCGCCGAGCATTATCCTCGAGGCGAGCTCTATCATCGGAACGCCGGTGACCTTGCTGATGTAGGGCACCGTTCTGGACGCCCTGGGGTTGACCTCTATGACGTACAGCTCGTTGTCGAAGATGAGATACTGTATGTTTACGATGCCCTTCGTGCCGAGGCCCAGAGCGAGCTTTTCGGAGGCCTTGCAGACCTTCTTGATCATCTCGGGGGAGAGGCTGTAGGGCGGGTATACCGCGATGGAGTCGCCGGAGTGGACTCCCGCGCGCTCTATGTGCTGCATTATTCCTGGGATCAGCACCTTGCTGCCGTCGGATATGCAGTCGACCTCGAGCTCGGTGCCGGGCATGTACTTGTCGACCAGCACGGCGTTCTCGATTCCTCCGGAGAGGATAGCCGTCATGTAGTTCTTTACGTCGTCAGCGGAACGGACGATGCTCATGCCCTGACCGCCTATCACGTAGGACGGGCGCAGCAGCACGGGATATCCGAGCGCTTCGGCTGCCACGAGGGCTTCCTCGAGGGTCTTTACCGTGACGGCCTTGGGCCTTCTCATGTCGATGCTCTCAAGGAACGCGTCGAAGCGGCCGCGGTCTTCGGCCATGTCGATGCCTTCGGCGGAGGTGCCGAGGATCGTCACGCCGTGAGCGTCGAGGTACTGCGACAGCTTGACCGCCGTCTGTCCTCCGAACGCGACCACGACGCCTATCGGCTTCTCTAAAGCGATGATGCTCATCACGTCCTCGGCGGTGACGGGCTCGAAATAGAGCCTGTCGGCCGTGTCGTAGTCCGTGGAGACGGTCTCCGGGTTGTTGTTTATGATTATGACTTCGTATCCGAGATCCTTGAGGACCTGGACGCACTTTACGGAGCTGTAGTCGAACTCGATGCCCTGTCCGATGCGGATCGGGCCGGAGCCGAGAACGAGTATGCGCTTCTTGCCGCTGTCGGGGATCTCGTCCTGCGCGCCGCCGGTGAGCTGGCTCTCGTCGTAGTACGAATAGAAGTACGGAGTGTTGCCGAAAGCTCCGGCGCAGGTGTCGACGAGCTTATATCTCGCGTTGAGGTGCATCGGCACGGGATTGCCGGATATCTTCGCGAGCGCGTTGTCGCTGTAGCCGAGCTTCTTGCCCTCGAGGTACTCTTCCTTGTTTATTGCCCTGCCGGCGATCCTTTCCTCGAAATCGGCGAGGATCTTGATCTTCTCGATGAAGAACTTGTTGATCATCGTGACCTTGGCGATCTCGTCTACGGATACTCCGGACTTGAGGGCCTCGAATATCGTGTAGAAGCGCAGGTCGTTGACCCTCTTGAGGCGCACGTCCAGAGGCTTTCCGCTGGTGGACTTCCTGTTGAGGCTGTCCATTCCGATCTCCGCGCCGCGGACGGCCTTCATGAGAGCCTCCTCCACGGTCGCACCGATGGCCATGACCTCGCCGGTAGCCTTCATCTGCGTTCCGAGCTTTCTCGAGGTGTTCGTGAACTTGTCGAAGGGCCAGCGCGGCATCTTCAGTACTATGTAGTTTACGTCGGGCTCGAAGCAGGCGCTTCCCTTGGCCGACGGATCGAACTTTATCTCCTCGAGCAGATAGCCGAGCGCGATCATCGTGGTGACCTTCGCGATCGGATAGCCGGTGGCCTTGCTCGCGAGGGCGGAGGACCTGGAGACTCTCGGGTTTACCTCGATGACGTAGTACTCGCCGGTGTTGGGCTCGTACGCGAACTGGCAGTTGCAGCCGCCCTGGATCTCGAGCTCCGTGACGATGTCGGCCGAAGCCTTGATGAGCATGTCGAGCGCGTCCTTGGGAAGCGTGAGGGCAGGGGCCACTACGACGCTGTCGCCGGTGTGTACGCCGACGGGGTCGATGTTCTCCATGCTGCACACGCAGATGCACTTGCCGGAGCTGTCGCGCATCATCTCGAACTCGATCTCCTCCCAGCCGACGATATACTTTTCGACGAGTATCTGGGATATCGGGGATGTGTCGAGACCGGTCCTCGCCGCGGTCTTCATCTCCTCTTCGCTGTAGGCTACTCCGCCGCCGCCGCCGCCGAGCGTGAACGCCGGACGGATTATGACCGGATATCCGATCTTCTTTCCGACGGCCAGCGCGTCCTCGAGGGTATTGACGGTCTCCGACGCTATCGTGGGAACGCCGATCTTCTCCATCGCGTCCTTGAACAGCTGTCTGTCTTCGGCGCGGTTGATCGCGTCGACGTTGGTGCCGAGCAGCCTCACGCCGTGCGACGCGAGGAAGCCGTTCTTGTCGAGCTCCATCGCCATCGTGAGGCCGGTCTGGCCTCCGAGTCCGGCGAGCAGCGCGTCGGGCTTTTCCTTCTCGATTATCCTTTCGATGGTCGTGAGCGTGAGCGGCTCCAGATAGATCTCGCTCGCCTGCGAGTTGTCCGTCATGATGGTGGCCGGGTTCGAGTTGACGAGCACGGCGTCGATGCCCTCCTGCTTGAGGATGCGGCAAGCCTGCGTTCCCGCGTAGTCGAACTCCGCTGCCTGTCCGATGACGATCGGACCGGAACCTATAACGAGTACTTTTTTGATGTCTTTGTTCTTCATATTTTTATAAACTCCCGCGAGAGGCCGTCAGCGGTCCATCTTCTTCGAGAGGCTCCTTTCAAATTTAGACAACGCCCTTGTGAGCAGCAGCACCATCGCGAGATACGTCAGCGCTACTACGAGAAGAGCGTTTACCGAATCGAACGTGTTGTTGCGCACGAGGTTTCCCGCCCTTGTGAGGTCGACGACCGCGACGTAGCCCGCGACGGAGGTCTCCTTGAGCAGCGCTATGAACTCGTTGCCGATGGCGGGGAGGATGTATCTTACAGCCTGCGGAAGGATTATATACCGCATCGTGCTGAGCTTTGTGAGGCCGAGGCTCCTGCCTGCCTCCATCTGTCCGGAATCGACGGCGTTGAGGCCGCTCCTGATGAGCTCGGCCATGTACGCGCCCGAATTGATGCCGAACGTGATTATCGCGACGGTTATACCGTCAGCGGATACAAGTATTATATAAAAAAATACGAGCAGCAGGACCACGACCGGGACCCCTCTGATGACAGTAAGGTACAGGTCGCAGATGAACTGCAGCGGCTTCAGCGCTTTTACGTCTTCGGCGAAATACTTTATGACGGCTATGATCGCGCCTATGATGACGCCGATCGCCAGCGCGCCGAGCGTTATCACTATGGTGTTGCGCAGACCGCGCAGCATCATGGTGTAATACTCTGTTTCAATGAATGTTTCGTACAGTTTTGCAAACCATGCGCTCATATATGGCTCCTTGTCGGCCGGAAGTTATAAAGGTATCCCGCGCCGGGAGATCCCCGGCGCGGGCTGTTCGCTTACTTGAGCGGAGAGGTGTAGGGGGCTTCGTTCGCCTCGAAGATCGCGGCGATCGTTCCGTCGGAGATGAGCTTCTTGAGCACTTCGTTGACCTTGGCTACGGTGTCGGTGTCCTTGAGGTTGAACGCGAACGCGTAGGGCTCGGTCGTCATCGGCTCGTCGAGGATGACGAGAGCGCCGGGGTTGGCTTCGTTATAGACCTTTACCATCTCGGCCGCGGTGAGGTCGTCGATGACCCACGCGTCGACCTTGCCGGTCGTGAGCGCCGCCTGGGCGTCGCTGTTCGCGGCGAAGGAGCTTACGTCATAGCCTGCGGCCATGCAGAATTCCTCGGCTGTCGTAGCGGTCTGCACGGATACCTTCTTGCCGTCGAGGTCGGCCTTGCCCTTGATCGGGCTGTCAGCCGTTACCACGATAGCCTGAGCGGCGAGGCAGTACGGATCGGTGAACAGAGCGTTCTTCTGACGGCCCTCGGTAACGGTGATGCCGGAAACGCCGGCGTCGAACTTACCGGCCTGAACGCCTGCAAGCACGGAATCGAAGTCCATCTGCTCGATCTTGAGCTCCCATCCGAGCTCTTCGCAGATCTTGTTCATGATGTCGATCTCTATGCCGTATACGCTGCCGTCTCCGCTGAGATTCTCGAACGGCGGGAAGTCCGGGCTGGTAGCTATGGTGAGAGTCTTCTTTGCTGAGCTCGAAGAGCCCGATCCGCACGCGCAGAGCGCGAGGATCATTGCGAGTGCGAGCAGTATCGCGATAGTCTTTTTCATTTCGTTTCCTCTTTTCTTTTATGTTGCTTTAATTGCTGACGTTATATTCCGAGCGCGGCGCGCGCAGCGGCGATCTGCTTCTCCACGGAGGCTCTGGAGGTGCCTCCCTCGGAGATCCGCTTTGCCACGCATACAGACAGTTCTATATTATCATAAAGATCGCCTTCGAACATATCGCTGAGCGCTTTATATTCTTCGAGGGGCAGCGTTTCGAGCACGCAGTCCTTTTCGATGCATCTGGCGACTAGCTGACCGCAGAGCTTGTATGCCGTCCGGAAGGGCATGCCCTTCTTCGTGAGGTAGTCCGCAAGATCCGTGGCGTTTATGAAGCCCTTCTGCGCGGCGGTGAGCATCGCCTTGCTGTTTACCGTCATAGAGGCGATCATCGGGGCCATTACCTTGAGGCACATCTTCACGTTGTCGCAGGCGTCGAATATCGACTCCTTGTCCTCCTGCATATCCTTGTCGTACGCGAGGGGAAGGCCCTTGAGCATCGTGAGCGTTCCCATGAGGTCCCCGTAGACCCTTCCGGTCTTGCCGCGGATGAGCTCCGCCATGTCGGAGTTCTTCTTCTGCGGCATGATCGACGATCCCGTGGTAAAAGCGTCCGACAGCTCGACGAACCTGAATTCCCAGCTCGTCCAGAGGATCAGCTCCTCGCTGAGCCTGCTCAGGTGCATCATCAGTATCGACATGCAGCTGAGGAGCTCGAGGCAGAAATCCCTGTCCGACACGCCGTCGATGCTGTTGAGGCATACGCTGTCGAAGCCGAGCTCTCCGGCCTCGAACGACCTGTCGGTGTCGAACGTGGTCCCCGCGAGCGCGCAGCTCCCGATCGGGCTCACGTTCATGCGCTTTACGGCGTCGCCGAGGCGGCCGAGGTCCCTGTCGAGCATCATCACGTACGCCATGAGCTGGTGCGAGAAGAGCACCGGCTGCGCGCGCTGAAGGTGGGTGT
>JAEEVI010000123.1 GCA_016287035.1 Bacillota bacterium | reverse complement strand
AGGACGTACCGTACATGAGCGATGACGAGATCGCGAAATACCGCCAGGCGAGCGCTCTGTCGCCCGAGTTCGGCTTATACGAATCGTCAGCGCGCGTCGGCGATCCCGGCACGCGCCGCCAGCTCACGATATCGCGGAGCGTATCGGTGTCGGACAGCTTCACGAATACGCTCGCGTTCCTCGAAAGGAAGGGCTTCCTCGAAAACGCGGTGCCCAGGGAGGGCGAGGTGTACCTTGTGCTGGATCCCTCCAGAGCCTACGGGTATTACGACGGCGACGACATCTTATATCAGGACAACGCCGGACCGCAGGTCTTCGAGGGTCTCGGATACGTCACTGTGACCGACGGCGGCGAGATGCTCGACATCGTCAGATCCGCAATGGGGCGCGGAATGGACGATGAAAACGTGATGATCCACGTATACAGGAGGACGCAGGAGGACTCGTTCTCGCATATCAACAGCTATTACGCCTCGCTGCGGCGCCTGCCTGAAGGGGTACGGCAGCGCGTGGAAGCGCAGCGGACGGTCAGATAGTCTTCAAAAGGGGAAAAAATATATGAGCTGTCAAGCAGATCGCTTGACAGCTCTTTTTCTGTGTGCTATATTAGCACGGTCGATAAAAGCGAGGTACGTATGGCGGGCGCGGCAAACAGAACAGAAAAGATAGACAGCGCTGTTGAGATCGGCATATTGTTCGATCTGTACGGGCCTCTGCTGTCGGAGCGCCAGCAGGAATGCGTGCGCCTCTACTACGACGAGAACTGCTCCCTTACGGAGATAGCGGACGCGGCCGGGATAACCAAGCAGGCCGTTTCCGACGCGCTCAGGAAAGCGGAGAAGTCGCTGCGCGGATACGAGGAGAAGCTCGGTCTGGCGGCCAGATGGAAGAAAGAAAATGGCATTTGAGAGTCTTTCCGAAAAACTGAACGGAGTATTCAAAAAGCTCAGGGGAAAGGGCGTCCTCGGCGAGTCGGACATAAACGACGCGATGAGAGAGGTCAAGCTCGCGCTCCTGGAGGCGGACGTCAACTACAAGGTCGTAAAGGACTTCGTAGCCGCCGTCAAGGAGAAGGCGATGGGCCACGAGGTCATGGAGAGCCTCACCCCCGGGCAGCAGGTCGTCAAGATAGTCAGCGACGAGCTCGTCAGCCTCATGGGCGGCACGTCGAGCAAGCTGACGTACTCCAGCAGCGGATTCACCGTCATCCTTATGGCGGGTCTTCAGGGAACAGGTAAGACGACGAGCTGCGCGAAGCTCGCCGCGTACCTCAAGAAGGAAGGAAAGAAGCCTTATCTCGCGGCCTGCGACATCTACAGGCCCGCGGCCATAGATCAGCTCGAGATCGTCGGAAAACAGGTCGACGTTCCCGTATTCGCCGACAGAAACAGCAGGGACGCCGCGGACATAGCCGCGAGAGCCAGGCGCGAAGCCGAGATAAAGGGCTACAACATACTCATAGTCGATACGGCGGGCCGCCTGCACGTGGACGAGGAGCTCATGGACGAGCTCGTCCGAGTAAAGCAGGCCGTAAAGCCGCACGAGATACTGCTCGTCGTGGACGCGATGACGGGCCAGGACGCCGTTACGGCCGCCCAGGCCTTCAACGAGGCCCTCGGCATAGACGGCATCATAATGACGAAGCTCGACGGCGACACCAGGGGCGGCGCCGCGCTGTCCGTCAAGAGCGTCACCGGAAAGCCGATAAAGTTCGTCGGTATGGGCGAGAAGCTCGACGCGCTCGAACCTTTCCACCCGGACAGGATGGCTTCGAGGATCCTGGGCATGGGAGATGTAATGTCGCTCATCGAAAAGGCCCAGGAGACGTACGACGCCAAGCAGGCGGAGGAGCTCGAAAAGCGCCTTTCGAAGAACCAGTTCACGCTTGAGGACTTCCTCGACCAGTTCGGTCAGATAAGGAAGATGGGCGGTCTGGGAAAGATGCTCTCGATGATGCCCGGAGCCGGAAACGTCACGGACGATCAGGTCGACGCCGGCGAGAAGGAGTTCCGCTCGATGGAGGCGATCATCTTCTCGATGACGAAGCAGGAGCGCAAGGATCCGCAGCTGCTCAACGCGTCGCGCAGAAAGCGCATCGCGGCCGGAGCGGGAGTGAGCGTGAGCAAGGTCAACAGCCTTATCAAAAAATACGAAGACACAAAGAAGTTATTAAAGCAGGTGAACAACGGGAAGTTCAGAAGGAACCGCCGCATGTTCCCCGGATTTTAGACCAAGGAGGAAAAAATGGTTAAGATCAGATTAAAGAGGATGGGAGCTCACAAGAAGCCCTTCTACAGAGTAGTCGTAGCGGACGAGAGAGTCGCCAGAGACGGCCAGTGCATCGAAGAGATCGGTTTCTACGATCCCCTCAAGAACCCCGCAGAGATCAGCATCGACGCCGAGGCGGCAAAGAAGTGGCTCGGCAACGGCGCGCAGCCCACGGATTCCGTACGCGTTCTTCTCAAGAAGGCAGCCATAATCGACTAGAAGGGAGGCATCCTGTGCTTAGTCTGGTAGAATGTCTGGCCAAGGCGCTCGTGGAGGAACCCGATCAGGTCCAGGTCCGCGAAGTGTCCTCGAGAGCAGACTCGATAGTGATCGAGCTTAAGGTCTCCGAGTCCGACATGGGCAAGGTCATCGGAAAGCAGGGACGCATTGCGAAAGCGCTCCGCACCGTGGTAAAGGCCGCGGCGCAGCGTCAGAACAAGCAGGTCACCCTGGAGATCGTTTCGTGATGGACCGCGTAAAGCTCGGAAAGATCACAGCCCCTCAGGGAATAAAAGGAGAAGTGCGGGTCTATCCCTATACGGATGAGCAGACCCGCTTTTCTGCTGTAAAGGAGCTGGAGATCGAGAACGTCAAAAGCAGCATCGAGAAGGTGCGCTACGACAGGAACATGGTCATCCTCAAACTCTCGGGCGTCGACGACAGGAACGCCGCGGAGGCGCTGCGCGGGAAGGAGCTGTACCTGCAGAGGGACATGCTCTGGGATATCCCTGAGGATACTTATTTCGTGCAGGACCTTCTCGGCATGGACGTCGTGACGGACGACGGACGCGGCGTCGGAAAGCTGCTGGAGGTGGTCCAGAATACGTCCCAGGACATATACGTCATCGGGCAGGAGGGCGGAAAGAGCTTCATGCTGCCGGCCGTAAAGGAATTCGTCCTGAACGTGGATCAGGACAGACGCGTCATGACAGTGCATCTCATAGAAGGCATGGAGGCGCTATGAAGATAGGCATCCTCACCCAGTTTCCGGACATGTTCGCCCCGATAACGACGCAGAGCATACTCGCGAGGGCGCAGCAGGCCGGTCTGATAGAGATAAACGTCACGAACATACGCGACTACTCGGCCGACAAGCACCGCAAGACGGACGATACGCCGTTCGGAGGAGGCGCCGGTATGGTCATGACGCCTCAGCCCGCGTTCGACGCGCTCAGGGCGTGCGGTGCGGAGGGAAAGCGGATACTGTACATGTCTCCCCGCGGGAGGCAGTTCGGACAGCAGCTCGCCGAGGAGCTCGCCAGGGAGGAGGAATTCTTCATTCTGTGCGGCCATTACGAAGGCGTGGACCAGCGCATAATAGACGCCTGGAACATGGAGGAGGTTACGATCGGCGACTACATCCTCACCGGAGGAGAGCTCGCGGCGATGGTCCTGACGGACGCCGTGTGCCGCCTCGTGCCCGGCGTGCT
>JAEEVI010000122.1 GCA_016287035.1 Bacillota bacterium | reverse complement strand
TAGATCGCTTCGGCGGCCTGCGCGTCGAGCGTGAAGAATCCGGGCTTGGGTGCCTGCGCGACGCCGGTCATCGCGACGAGCCGCGGGATGTCTTCGGCCTTCGCGCCGAGATCGGAAAAGCTCGTGGGGAGGCCAAGAGAGGCAAGGAAGTCTTTGAAGGCCGCGATGCCCCTGAGGCCGAGGTCCCGGAGCGCGGTCCGGTCGGCCGGAAGCCCGCAGGAACGGCCGGCGGGATCGGCGTTGCCGTCATCGGCGCCGCTGCGCCCGTCCGCGGGGATCCCCCAGACGCGCACCGCCAGGCGCGCGAAGGGCAGGGGGTCGCGGTCGATGGCGTACTCCATCCAGGCCGGAAGGATGACGGCGAGCGTCGCGCCGTGCGTCGAGCCGTAGAGCGTCGAAAGCTCGTGCGCGAGCTTGTGGCTGTTCCAGTCCTGCGAGCGCCCGGCTCCGACCGTGTTGTTGTGAGCGAGCATGCCGGCCCACATTATGTTCGCCCGGGCGCCGTAGTCGTCCGGGTCCGCGAGGGCCTTCGGCGCCTCGTTCTTTATCGTCAGGAGCACGGCTTCGCACAGGCGGTCCGTAAGCTCCGTATCCTTCGTGTTCGTGAAATAGCGCTCGAGGACGTGCGACATTATGTCAGCGGCGCCGCAGGCGGTCTGCCACGCGGGCAGCCCGCAGGTGAGCTGCGGATCCATTACCGCGAAGCGCGGCTTCAGAAGGTCCGAGTGGACGCTGCGCTTGAGATGTCCTTCTTTTCTCGTTATGACGGAGCAGTCCGACCCTTCGCTGCCGGACGCGGCGATCGTGAGCACGACGCCGACGGGCAGAGCTTCGGTGACGGCCGCCTTTTTGCAGTAGAAGTCCCAGACGTCGCCGCCGTAGCGCGCGCCCGCGGCGATGCCCTTTGCCGTGTCGATCGCCGAACCTCCGCCGACGGCGAGCACGAAGTCCGCGCCCTCGCCGCGGCAAAGCTCGATGCCGCGGCGCATGAGAACGTCGCCGGGGTTGGGCTCGACTCCGGAAAGCTCGCAGATCTCAAGGCCGGCGCCGCGCAGTGAACCGCGCACGACGGCGAGCAGCCCGGACCGCTCGGCGGAGCCCTGTCCGCTGACGATCAGGACCTTATGCGCGCCGTATCCGGCGCACAGGCTTCCCGTCTGCGTTTCCGTGCCTCTTCCGAAAACGAAGCGCGTGGGACTGTAGAATACGAAATCATCCATTTATATGCACCTCGCGGATCAGGATCCGCGTCCTGTGATGATAAAAAGCCGGCGGTCTCAGCGGACGCCGGCGGATATCAGCAGCCGCGCAGATACTCGATCTCCTGCGGCGTCAGGCGGCGGTAGCTGCCCTCCAGCAGCCTGCCGAGGCGGATCTCACCGATCGCCGTGCGCTGCAGGTACGTGACCTTGCAGCCGACGGCCTCGAACATCCTGCGGACCTGCCGGTTGCGTCCCTCGCAGATCTTTATCTCGACCAGGGACATGTTGCCCTTCTGTTTTTTGAGCTCGACGATCGCGGGAGCCGTCCTTCTTCCGTCGATCGGAACGCCCTCGCGCAGCCTTCGCAGGGCGTCGAGCGTCAGGTCGCCGCGGACCTCCGCGGAGTAGGTCTTGTAGACTTTGTGGGAGGGGTGGCTGATGTGGTTTGACAGGTCTCCGTCGTTCGTAAGCAGGAGCAGTCCGGCCGTCTCGTAGTCGAGCCTGCCGACGGGAAATACGCGCACCGTGACGTCCGTAAGGAGGTCGAGGACGGTGGCGCGGCCCTTGTCGTCGCTCGTCGTCGTGACGTATCCTGGGGGCTTGTTGAGAGCGTAGCAGACGGTCTGCGCGGCGGGGCGGATCTCCCTTCCGTCGACCGCCACGACGTCGCCTTCGGCTACGTCGCAGCCGGGCTCCGTTATCACGGCGCCGTTCAGCTTTACCCGGCCCTGTTTTATGAGCTCGTCCGCGCCGCGCCTCGAAGACGCGCCCGCGGAGGCAATGTATTTGTTAATTCTCATATAAAGTATTATAATTAATCGTTAAACAAGCTGCAAGTGAGGCCGATATGAAGAACACCCTCGGAATACTCGGAGGCATGGGCCCGATGGCGTCGCAGCTCCTCTACAGGATGATCACCGAGAGGACGGCCGCCGAGAGGGACCAGGACCACATAAACATCATAATATACAGCCACGCCGACATGCCCGACCGCACATCCGCGATCATGCAGGACCGCGCCGGCGAGCTGAAGGCGCTTCTTCTCGAGGACTGCCTCGCGCTCCAGCGCGCGGGCTGCAGGGCGATCTGCATAAGCTGCAACACGTCGCACTTCCTCGTCCCGGAGCTCCAGCAGCAGCTGCGCGTCCCCATCATCAACATGGTGCAGGAATCGGCCGCGCGCATAGGGCGCGACCACAGGGGAAAGAAGGCCGCGATCCTCGCGACCGACGGCACTCTGCGGATGGGGCTGTACCAGAAGGCCCTCGCCGACAACGGCGTGGATCCCTACGTCCCCTCGGCCGAGGGGCAGGAGATCGTCATGCACCTCATATACGACTGCGTAAAGGCGGGGCTGCCGGCTGACGGAGCGAGCCTGCGCGCGCTCGACGCCGAGCTCAGGAACGCCGGCTGCAGCGCGGCGCTTCTGGCCTGCACGGAGCTTTCGGTCATCCAGGCCGACGGCGACCTTCGCGAGCCGTTCTACGTCGACGCGATGGGAGTGCTCGCGGAGCGGGCGATAACCTTTATGGGCCGCAAGCTGAGAAAGTAGTTTCGACTCCCGCCCGGTAAAAATCCGAAAACTTTTTGCATCTTTTTTGTAGACAACGCGGGGACGCGTTGTCTACCCTTGATTTTTGTGGGTCGTTAAAAAAAGTCTCCACAGAGGGTGTTGAAAACTGTGGAAAACTTTCCTCTTGAACATCTCAAAAAACCGCGAAATCGCAGTAATATCAACCTTTGCGCGTTCAGCAGGTTTTCCACACGCGCATGTTCAAAACTTTTTCCACAGGTTGTTTATAATTTGCCTCAAAACTGTGGAAAGCTTGATAAACTGGCACGTTTGCGCTGTGCAGTTTTGTTCGCGCGGGCGCGAACAAAAAAATCATTAACGCGGTTCGATACATTTTTTGCTACGAAATTTCTTCGGATTTTCGCGTCGGGCGTCGGCT
>JAEEVI010000121.1 GCA_016287035.1 Bacillota bacterium | reverse complement strand
GCGATTATCGTGTCGTTGGGGAAGTCCGTGACGTAGCATCCGAGCCTGTCGTTCTCGAGGGCGTCGATCACGTCCGCGTCCACGATGAGGCCGCCTCTGGCGAAGTTGAGCAGGACGGCGTCGCTCTTCATGAGCGACAGCGCCTTGCTGTCGACCATTCCCTTGGTGTCGGAGGTCTGCGGAAGATGGAGCGAGATGAAATCGCAGTTCTTGTAGATGTCGTCGAGCCCGTTCGCGATCGTGACGGACGGATCCAGGCGCAGCGCCGCTCCCACGGACATGAACGGATCGTAGCCGACCACGTTCATATCGAGCCCGATGGCGGCGTTCGCCACGAGGCCGCCGACGGAGCCGAGGCCGATGACGCCGAGCGTCTTGCCGGCGAGCTCTCTTCCGACGAACTTCTTCTTTACCTTCTCCATGCGCTTGTCGACGCCGGCTTCGCCTTCCTTGTTCTGCTTTTCGACCCATTCTACGCCGGATATTATGCGCCTGCAGGAGAGGAGCATGCCGCAGATGACCATCTCCTTTACCGCGTTTGCGTTGGCGCCGGGGCTGTTGAACACGACGATGCCTTTTTCGCTGCAGCGGTCGACGGGCACGTTGTTGTAGCCCGCGCCCGCGCGGGCGATAGCGAGCAGCTGCTCGGGGAACTCCTCGTTCAGAAGGTCGAAGCTGCGGACGACGGCGATGTCGTAGTCGCTGCTTGGATCGTCAGCCTCGATGAAGCTGTAGCGATCCTTGTCGAGCCTGGAATAGATGACGTCGGAGATGTTGTTGAACTTCTTTACCTTAAGCATTATTCGCGCATTCCTTTCTCAAAATCTCTCATGCATTCGGCGAGCTTCTCCACGCCTGCCATCGGCATACCGTTGTAGATGGAGGCCCTGCATCCGCCGACGAGCCTGTGGCCCTTTACGTTTATGAGACCTCTTCCCGTAGCCATCGCGAGGAACGCCTTGGTGTCCTCGTCCGTGGGAAGAGTAAAGGTTACGTTCATGATCGAGCGGTCCTTCTTTACGACGGGGTTGTTGAAGATCTCGGAGCTGTCGATGAGATCGTAGAGCACCGCGGACTTTTCCCTGTTGCGCTTTTCCATGGCCGCGACGCCGCCGTTCCTCTCGACCCAGTCGAACACGAGCCCGCACATGTAGATCGTCCAGCAGGGCGGGGTGTTGAACATCGAATCCTTGTCGATCATCGTCTTGTAGCGGAGCATCGTCGGAACGACGTCGTCGATATCCTCGAGGATCGCGTCCTTCTTTACGATGACGACCGCCATTCCCGCGGGGCCCATGTTCTTCTGGACGCCCGCGTATATGAGCGCGTGCTTCGAAACGTCGATGTTCATGCCGAGGATGCCGCTCGACCAGTCCGCCACGAGGGGCACGCTGCCCGTCTGGGGAAGCTCGTGGTAAGCGGTCCCGAATATGGTGTTGTTACCTGTTATGTGGAGGAATCTCGCGTCGCTGTCGAGCATGTCCTCAGTGATCCTGGGGATATAGCTGAAGACTTTGTACTCGGAGGACGCTACGCAGACCGCCTTGCCCCAGTGCTTTCCTTCCTTGAACGCGTTTCCGGCGAACTGTCCCGTTACCGCGTAGTCGAGCGTGTCGCCCTGGTGCGCGAGGTTCATCGGGAACTGCGCGAACTGCATCGACGCGCCGCCCTGCAGGAACAGCACCTCGTAGTCGTCGGGGATGTTCATTATCCTGCGCAGGGTATCTCTCGCGGGGAAGATTATGTTCTCGAACGATTTCGTCCTGTGGCTCATCTCCATGACGCTGCAGCCCGCGCCTGGGTAACATACGAGATCCTTCTGAGCCTGCTCGAGGACTTCAAGAGGCAGGACCGACGGGCCCGCCGAAAAATTGTAAACTCTTTCTTCCATAACGGTTCCTCCATAAAAAAACGGAAAGCGTCTGCTTTCCGGATACTGACGTCTTTCTTTCTCCGAAAAGCTAAGCTAAGACGGACACCTCGCTAGAGGAGCCCCAGGATCCGGAGATTGAACTGGCACAGTTCTGAGTGATCATTTTCGCCCTTGTGTTATGCGCGATAAAAAATATAGTAAAAGTTTATGCCTGACGAGCGCCGTTGTCAAGGAAAAATGGCTATACACCGCGGTCCGGCGTGTGATAAAATCGGCGTATCGGAGGTCGGTATGTTTTTCTATCTGCATCCAATACTCATAATAGCCGCCATAGCGCCCGCGATCTGGCTCCTCAGGTTCATCTACAGGAGCGACAGGCTCGAGCAGGAATCGCACAGCCTCATACTGTCGCTGGTCCTGCTCGGCATCCTTTCGACGCTCGCGGCGAGCATCCTGGAGGGCGTCGGCATTGCGGTGCTCTCGATGCTGCTCGATCCCGAAGGGCTGGCGTACAGCGTCATACTGTTCTTCATCGTGGTCGGCGGCAGCGAGGAGGGCGCCAAATACGTGCTGCTCAAGAAGCGCACGTGGAACAATCCTGAGTTCAACTGCCAGTTCGACGGCGTCGTGTACGCGGTGTCGGTGTCGCTCGGCTTCGCGCTATGGGAGAACATAAGATACGTCATGCAGTTCGGCTGGAACGCGGCGCTTATAAGGGCCGTCACGGCCGTTCCCGGGCACGCGTGCTTCGGCGTGCTGATGGGCGCGTGGTACGGGATGGCGAAGAAGTACAGCGGATACGGAGACGAGGGAAAGAGCGCTCTTTACCGGAAACTTGCGTTCTTCATGCCCGCGGCGCTGCACGGCCTGTACGACATCCTCGCCTCGCTCGAGAGCGAATCGCTCGGCCTCATATTCGTGGGCTTCGTGCTCGTCATGTTCGCGTTCTGCAGGAAGCTCGTAAAGACGCTTTCCGAGAACGACACGTACATAAACAACCAGAACGACTTTTTCTACAAATAGGCACGGAATTGTAACAGTAATGTAACCCAGCGGGCGGAGAACATGATATAATCATGATGCTTAAGGCACATATCTTTCGGGGGCGTAAAGGTTTCGACGGGGGTGTGGAAGCCGGGTAAGCGAGCCGCAGTCGGTTCGGTCTGCGTTAAAAAGGACCACTTAAAAAGAAACGATAGAACAGATCGTACATTCGCACTCGCTGCTTAGTCAGCACACGCGCGTCGGCCTCGGTTCACCTGCAGGCTGAGAGTCCGGCGTCGACAATGCAGGAAAACCGCAGAGGGGCGTCCGGACCTCTTCGGGACCAATTCGGACTGGGGCGACCTTTAGCCTGCCTTTTGGCGACTGGGAGCCCGAGATCCAAATAAAAGGCTGCGCTCGGAGAAAGCCTTGTGGATATGCTTTCGGACGTGAGTTCGACTCTCACCGCCTTCACCATCTAAAAAAAGTCGACATTTTGTAGAAATGCAGAATGTCGGCTTTTGTTTTTCCCTTGAAATATCAACGATTACGCGCATTGCCCAGTTGTTTAAACAAGTC
>JAEEVI010000120.1 GCA_016287035.1 Bacillota bacterium | reverse complement strand
GCGCTTCCATAAGCCCGTCCGCGCTGAAACAGAGCTCGTAGCCGCCTTCCTGCGGAGCTGCTTCCGCGGCCGCGCGCGTTTCCGACGCGCCGCTGTCTTCCTCAGCGGATCCGGTGCGCTCCTTAAGAAGCGCGGCGAGGTATTTTCTGAATTCGAGGGTCTTGTAAAGCTCGATGAGAGCGTCCGTGTCCTGCGGCTTTATCTCGCAGTCGTCCATCGTGTAAGGCACCGGGACGTTCGTGACGATCGTCGCCAGACGCTTGCTCATCGCGGCGCTCATAGCGCCTTCTTCTATCTTTTCGCGCAGCTTCGGGGAAGATATCTCGTCCGTATGCAAGAGCAGGTTCTCGAGGCTTCCGAACTGCTGCACGAGCTTCTTCGCGGTGACGTCGCCGATGCCGGCTATCCCCGGGATATTGTCCGAGGAGTCTCCGCGCAAAGCCTTGTAATCTATGAACTGAAGGTGATCGAAGCCGTATTCCGACATCATTGCCGCGTCGTCGTACAGCTCGAACTCCGTTATTCCCTTTTTGGTTATGATTATCTTGGTCGAATCCGTGGCGAGCTGCAGAGCGTCCCTGTCGCCTGTTATGACGTACGCCTCGACGCCCGCCTCCTCCGCCATCCTGGCTGTCGTGCCGATGATGTCGTCGGCCTCGAAGCCGTCCTCCTCGTACATCGCGATGCCCATGGCTTTGAGGATGTCCTTGAGCACGGGCAGCTCCATCGCGAGCTCCGGCGGCATCTTCCGCCTGCCTGCCTTGTACTGGTCGAACTGCTCGTGGCGGAACGTCGGCGCGCTCCTGTCGAACGCGACGAGCATGTGCGAGGGGCTGTAATCGGTCCGGATCCTGAAGAGCATGCTTAAAAAGCCGTAGATCCCCTGAGTGTACATGCCTTTCGCGGTGATCATCGGCCGTTGGATCGCATAGAAGGCTCTGTTTATTAAGCTGTTGCCATCTATTATTACTATTCTTTTCATTTAAAAAGCAGATAATCCCGGAGTGCCGTCAGACCTTGCATTTTCCCTTCTTTCGAAGGTGGGTCCCCTGCTTTCGCGCTTCTGTCTTCCACTGATGAGATGAGGCCTGACATAATGGGCGAACAGACGTCCGGAGTCCCGTATGCACAGTGTAGGAAAATTAATCGGTCTTAACGTGCAGCCCAGGATTATCTTATATCTTAGTCTTCGTAGAGGTCGAGCGTGCAGTTGGTATAGACCTTCTGGACGTCGTCGTTGTCTTCGAGCGATGCGATCATCTTCTTGAGATTCTTTATCGCCGCTTCGTCCGTCGGTGTCGACGTGACGTTGGGGACCTGTTCGATGTCGGATTCCACTATCTCGTATCCCGCTTCGCGCAGAGCTTTGTCCACGTCGTCGTAGACTTCCGGATCGCACTGCACCTCGAAGCTGTCATCGTAGGGGATGACGTCCTCCGCACCTGCGTCCAGCGCTGCCATCATTACCTCGTCCTCTTCCAGGCCGTCCGTCTTTTCTATGACGATGACGCCCTTCTTGTTGAACATATACGATACGCAGCCGGGTACTCCGAAGTTTCCGCCGAACTTGTCGAAATCGTGCTTTACAGCCGACGTGACTCTGTTCTTGTTGTCCGAAAGGCACTCTACCACGACAGCCACGCCGCCGGCGCCGTATCCCTCGAACGTGCATTCCTCGTACGTCTCTCCGCCGAGCTCGCCCGTTCCCTTCTGGATGGCCCTCTTGATGTTGTCGTTCGGCATTCCTATGCCTTTTGCTTTATCTATAGCCTGCCGCAGCCCGGGGTTGTAATCCGGATCTCCTCCGGCCTTCGCCGCGACGGTGATAAGTCTTGCGTACTTCGTGAATACAGCAGCTCTCTTAGAATCCTGAGCCGCTTTCCTTCCTGCGATCGTTCCGTGTCTGCCCATTGGTGACCACTCCCTTCTTATTGTCAATTAAGAGTACCATAAAATGTATGGATTTTCAACAGTATGAGTATCTTCCGGGCAAGTTTTCCTGCCGCGCCGGTATCTCTCTGTATCCAGCATGACGCGCGTCCGCCCTTCTTGACATCCGGCCCGTCAGACTGTAATATTTCTAAGTCTTTAAATATGAAAGGAAAACAGCAATGGCTGACGTAATAAAAAAGGAAAACGGAGCTGAAGCGGGACCGTCCCTTCGCAGCGCCGCGACTCTGCGCATGGGCACGGCTCCGATGCTCGGACTCATATTCAGCATGTCGCTCCCGTCGATGTTCTCGATGTTCGTGCAGGCGTGCTACAACGTAGTCGACAGCGTTTACGTGTCGCGCCTCGGCGAAGCCGCCCTCTCGGCGGTATCGCTGATCTTCCCGGTGCAGCTGCTCAACGTCGCTGTCGGCATCGGAACGAGCATCGGCCTTACCTCGCTCATATCAAGAAGGCTCGGCGAAAAGCGTCTCGAGGACGCGCAGCTGTCGGCAAACCACGGCATGCTCCTGTGCCTCTTCCACTGGATCGTGTTCCTCCTCTTCGGGATATTCGCCTCGCTCCCGTTCTGCAGAGCCTTCAGCGGCAATCCCGAGCTCATATATCCTGCGGCGAGCTACTGCACGATCTGCTGCGTCGGTTCTTTCTTCCCGATGACGGCCTCCTCGCTCGAAAAGATAATGCAGGCGCAGGGCAACATGATCGCTCCCATGTGGTCGATGCTTTCCGGCGCGATAACGAATATAATACTCGATCCGCTGTTCATTTTCGGCGATTTCACGGTCCTCGGGATCGAGATACACGGCCTGGGGCTCGGCGTGGCCGGCGCGGCTTACGCTACCGTCATCGGCGAGTTCGTGGCATTCATCGTATCGCTGACTTTCATCATGGTCAAGGATCTGC
>JAEEVI010000119.1 GCA_016287035.1 Bacillota bacterium | reverse complement strand
TGCATAACCTACAACGGCGTCGGCGAGTTGTTCGAGAAGGGCTCGTTCGACGATTCGTGCGAAAAGCAGTACGATTTCGTCACGGTCCGCAGCAATCTCGACGGCTCTAAGTACGCGGTCGATATAGTCAACAGGCTCGCGTTCAACACGCCGCAGTGCCGCTTCCTGCTGATCGGGCGCGGCCGGTTCTTCGACCACTTCGAGAAGGCGCCGAACCTCGAATGGCGCGATACGACGATGGACCACGCGCATATCGCGCAGGCGCTCGACGCGTCGCGGTTCGCGCTCATGCCCACGCGCACCGACGCCCAGGGGCTTATGATGTGCGAGATGGCGGCCTACGGCATCCCTGTCGTTACTTCGGACATCCCCGTGTGCCACGAGGTGTTCGACGGCTTCGGCAACGTTTTCTTCATCGACAACGACGACGCCTCCGCGGACCTGGCGGAGATCAGCGGCCGGCCGAGCCGCTGCGTAAAGGATACGAGATTTTTCAGCGCGGACACGCTGGACAGAGAGGTCACGAATGTATTTTACGATCTGCATACCGGTGTATGACCGCAGGGCGACGGTCCTTCGGACGCTCGAGAGCGTCCGCGCGCAGAGCTTTCAGGATCTGGAGGTCCTGATCGTCGACGACGGTTCGACCGACGGCTCCGGAGACGTCTGCGAGGCCTACATAAAGGAGAACGGTCTTGATGACCGTTTCCGCGTATTCCGCAAGCCGAACGGCGGCAAGCATTCCGCGCTCAACGCCGGTATCGGGCTGGCGCGGGGCGCGTTCTTCATCATACTCGATTCTGACGACTGGCTCACCGACGGCGCGCTGGAGAAGCTGCACGGGCTGTGCGAACAGATCGCGGAAGACGACAGCTTCTGCGGCGTCATGGGAAAGAGCCTCGACAGCTCCACCGGCCGCATGATAGGCGATCCGTTCGACCTTTCGAGGCCGGTGTCGTCGTACTTCGAATACCACTTCGTAATGACTCAGAAGATGCACGTGCGCGACTCGTTCGAGGCTGTCAAGACGGCGCTCCTTAAGCCGTTCCGCTTCCCGGAGCAGCCGGGCATGCGCTTCGTCCCGGAGGCGTGGCTGTTCGACCAGCTCGGCATTAAATACAAGCTGCTCCTCACGAACGAGATCTTTCAGGAGAAGGAATACCTGCAGGACGGCATGACGCTCGACCCGGATTTCAAGCGCCGCAACGCCTGCGGCTTCCTGTATCACTACATCTCCAGGATCGAGAACGTCGTGTCGAAGGCCGACGTTCCGGCCTCGCTGCGGTTCAGGCTGCTGGTGCTCTCTTGGTGGCGCTACTGGCAGTGCGTCGACATGGACGCGGAGGGGAAAGGGCCGCGCGTCGGGCGCGTCACGCCGCTCGGACGCCTCGTGCGCCTCGGCTCGCCGGTAATAGAGGCGGTATTCCGCAGGAGGTACGGCGGCGCGTAAATAAGTTCCGCGAAGGAGGCATACGATGATCTACGTTTCGCTGATGGGCGGACTCGGAAACCAGATGTTCCAGTACGCGTGCGCGAGGAAGCTCTCGCAGCGCACGGGGATGGATATAAAGCTCGACGTCTCGTGGTTCGGGAGCGGCAGGCGCCGTCCCGAGCTGCTCGGCTTCTGTCTGCCGGAAAGCGTCGGCACGGACGACGAGGGCGTCTCCTCTGCGTGGGACAGGTCGCGCAGCGCGCTGCTGAAGGCCGCGACGAAGTACGCGCCGGAGCGGACGTTCCGCCGCTACGCTCCGAAGAACAGGTTCTACTGGCTCGGAGAACGGTATCTGCCGCTCGATCCGGCGCCCGGAAAGGACATATATCTGCAGGGCTACTGGCAGAGCGAGAAGTATTTCGAGGGAATGGAGGACGTCCTGCGCGCGGAGCTGCGCCCAAGGACCCCTCAGGCCGATCCCTCGCGGACCGCGGCGCTCGCGTCCGACGCCGGCTCCGTCTGCGTCCACATGCGCCTCGGCGACTACGTCGGCACCGACGGTCAGATCTGCACGCCCGAGTATTACCGCTCGGCCGCGGAATATATGCGCTCGCGCCTTTCCGATCCGCGCTTTTACGTTTTTTCCGACAGCATAGGGCTCGCGAAGGAGCTCCTCGGCGAAAGCGGGTTCACGTTCGTCGACGACACGTCCTCGGCGCTCGAGGACTTCGAGCTGATGCGCGCCTGCCGCAATCACATAATGTCCAACAGCACCTTCAGCTGGTGGGCTCAGTACCTCTGCGACGCGCCTGACAGGATCGCCGTCGCCCCCTCGCGCTGGCACACCTCCAAAGACTTCAGCGACATCTACCGCCCCGGCTGGGTCCTCATGGATCCGTCCGGCCGCGCGGAATAGCCGGCCCGCATCTTCCGCCCGCGCGGCCCGGCCGCGCGGAATAGCCGGCTCCGCGTCTTCCGCCCGCGCGGAACGACTTTCGGTCCCGGCCGGGGCCTACGCTCCGCAGCGGTCCAGTATCTGCGCTTCGACGAGCCTCATATTGAGCGTGCCGTCAGAGCTGTCGTAGGTGCAGATCAAATTATCTCCCTCGCGTATACCGGCGCATTCGTAAAGCCCCAGCTTCCACAGCCGCCGGCTGTTGTAGCCCTCGCTGTTCAGCCCGAAGTGCTCGTGATATATGAGTTTTCCGTCGGCCCTCGCCCAGATGACGTCCGGCGAGATCCTGTACCCGTTTATGGCAACGACTTCGTCGTAGTGGTAGGGGAGCCCGAGGCTGTCGTATTTCTCGAGGATCGCGGCTTCGGACTTCGAGCGGCACGCGACGCCCCTGGACGACAGGTGCAGCTTGCTCTCCAGATACCCGGTATTCTCGCAGTACGGCAAGGCTCCCCATTCTTCCGGCGAAAGATCGCCGGTATCGAGGCTCGCCGCGGCCGGCGTCACCTCCGGATCGCGCGACGGCCGCGGCCACCGGCCCTGAGCGCTCCGTCCCGTCAAAAGTGTGCTCTCGCTGAATATCGCAAAGTTCCTGGGCATGCTCTGCAGCACCGCCTGCGGGTCGGTCGCCAGGCTTTTGCGGCATGCGGCTTCGAGAAGTGCGATATTTGACTTAAGGCGCCGTTCCAACTCCTCAAGATACGCCTTGTGAGCAAGTTCTTTTACGAGCTGCCGATTGCGCCCGATTCCCCTGCGCGACCTCTTTCCGTTTTCGTAAGTTACAAGGAAAAATGCCGTGTGATCCCCGTCCTGCGAGACCATTAACTTCCCCTCCGGCATGCGGGACAGCTGTTTCCGAACGTTTCGAAGCCGTTTCTTGAGATCTGTCAATACATCGTTTAAGACTGTCAGTTCTTCCAATTCATTTTTCTCCCAACGAACCGCGAAATTTACAATTTATGGCAACAGTATAGATGGTATGGTAATTTTTGTCAATAAATATGCTTAGACAATAGGCTTAAACATCGAAAATGCG
>JAEEVI010000118.1 GCA_016287035.1 Bacillota bacterium | reverse complement strand
TATGACGATGACGGCGGCAGCCTCGACACCGCGTCGATAAGAGGGCTGATAAGGGACAGGCTTCTCGGCCGGTCTCCGGGGTGAAGCAGCTCTGGCGCGCGGGATGGGATCGGCGGGCGCGCGGCGCGCTGTCTCGGTAGAAGCCTGCAACGTTTCGCGCCGGATACCGTCTTTAATAGTAAAGGGCTTTCGGCGGTGAGATGAGCCGCGGCGGATGACCGACGGACTGCGGGACCGGGGCCTCAGAAAGAACAGGGAAACGGGGAGGCAGGAAATGAGATCGGGGACGATCATTGCGCTGGCGCTGTGCGCAGCGCTCGCGCTCTCGGGCTGCGCGGCGGAGCGCGTTCAGCGGATGGACGCGCCGGCGGCGGAAGCGCAGGACAAAATAAATACAGTAGAAAGCGCCGCGGAGAAAAACGCGGCCGGCGAAGCTGATCCGGGCGCCGCGGCGGGCGGTCAGCAGAATAATACGGCCGGCGAGATACCGCGGCTGACGCTCGTGCCGGTCAAGACCGCTGGAGGATCGCCCGTCCCGGCGGGGGGAGGCGGCGAACTGACGGTAACGCCGAGCAACTTCGAGTGGGATTCGCCCGCGGAGGACGGTTCGCGCCGCTGCGTCGTGGCCTGCGGCTTCGCGCCGACGGATCCGATGGTAAGAAAGGACCGCGAACCCGTCATCCTGACAGGACCGCGGACGTACCGGCTCGTCTTCGGCGACTGCCAGCCGGGCAGCGTGACGGCGATGGCCTGGGACGCGGCGGTGTTCGACGATCCCGAGGGCGGTCACGAGGCGGAGGCCGAACTCCTCGAAGGGCAGGCGCCGGGAGAATGGACGATCACGCTCATGCCGGACATGGTCTACGACATAACCGCGAGCTGGCCGCAGTCGGGCGGCGGCTCGTTCGGGAGCGGCGGGTATTATATAGTTACGGCGGCTCCGGCGCGCGGTCAGAAATAATTATCAGCTTTGCGGCCCTCGGGCGCGGCCAGAAATAATTATCAACTTTGCAACGCCGGCGCGGGTTTTCCGTGTATACTTATGTAAAGGACCGGCGCAAAGGAGACTTTCATGGAAGATTCTCAGATAATAGAGCTATATTGGAACCGCGAGGAATCGGCGATATCGCATACGGCGTCGAAGTACGGCGCGTACTGCGGCGCGATAGCGCGGCGGATACTGGAAAACGAACAGGATACGGAGGAGTGCGTCTCTGACAGCTGGCTGCGCGCGTGGAACGCCATGCCGCCCGCGAGGCCGTCGTGCCTTCGGACGTTCCTCGGCCGCATAACCAGAAACCTCGCGCTCGACAGGTTCGACCGCGAGACGGCGCAGAAGCGCGGCGGCGGTCAGGTGCTGCTGGCGCTGGAGGAGCTGAGGGAGCTGTCGGGCCCGGACGATCCGCAGAAGGCGATCGACGCGAAGGAGCTCGCCGAGGCGATAAACGAATATATAGGAAGCCTGGATCCGGGCGTGCGGAGGGAGTTCGTCCGCCGCTACTGGTATCTGGAGAGCATAAAGGAAGTCGCTCAGGCTGAAGGCTTCAGCGAGAGCAAGGTAAAGTCGGATCTTTTCCGCGCAAGGGCGGGGCTCAGGGAAGCCCTGACGAAAAAGGGGTTTTAGGTATGTACGAGGAAGAGGTATTAAAGGCAATGTCAAACATCGACGATAAGTACATCGAGGAGGCCGCGGGGGCGGCGTCCGAGGGCGGTATATCCGCGTCCGGCGACGAAGGCTGGAGAGACGTCAGCGTTCCGAAAGCCCAGAAGGCTCAGGGAAAGAAGAAGTCCAGACGCTGGGTAAAGTGGGTCGGAGGTCTGGCGGCCGTTCTGGTGGTCTGCGTGGCCGTCGGCGGCATGTTCGCTTCCGGAATGTTCAACATGGGAAGCTCCGGATCGGCGCGCAACGAATCGTTCCAGACCGCGGCGGCAGAGCCCATGGCGCCGATGCCGGCCGGAGGAAGCAAGGGAGCCGTCAACGGATGGGCCGACGCGGAAGCCGCGATGCCGGCGGAGGCACCGATGGCGCCCGGCTACGGCGGAGGCAGCTACTACGTCAGCGACAACAAGACGGCGGGCACGGGTCTAGCGATCGACACGTCGTCGCTTGAGAACGCTAACGTCAAGCTCATATACACGGCGTATATGTCCGTGCAGACGACCGATATCGACGAGACGACGGCGAGCCTCGAGGCTCTCGTCAACGAATGCGGCGGCTACTTCGAGAGCACTTCCGTCGACAACGGCGGCATCTATTCCGACGGCATCTACCGCAGCGCGTATTACACCGTCAGGATACCGACCGCCAAGTACGAGACCTTCATCAACACGGCCGGCGAGAAATGGCACATAACGAGCCTAAACCAGAACGTCGAGAACATCGGCCAGCAGTACTTCGAGACCGAGATGCGCCTCGAGACGCTCCGCACCAAGGAGAAGCGCCTGCACGAGCTGCTCGAGCAGGCCGGCGACCTGAGCGACGTCATCCAGCTCGAGAGCGCGCTGTCCGATACCGAATATCAGATCGACATGTACACCTCGACGCTAAAGCGCTACGACAGCCTCGTCGATTACTCGACGGTCAGCGTCGACGTCCAGCAGGTGAAGCGCGTCGAGCAGACGATCGAGCAGGACGAGAGCTTCGGAGCGCGCCTTTCGCGCAGCTTCTCGAACGGCACCGCGCACTTCGTGAGATCGCTGCAGGAGTTCGCTCTGTGGGCGACCTACAACCTGTTCACGCTGATCATCTGGGCGGTGATCATCATCCTCGTGATACTTATCGTCAGGAGGATCATCAGGCGCCGCAGGAAGGCTCTCAAGTGACGAGGGCCGGCAGGCCGAAATCGCTCGCAGCCCGACGCCCGCACAATCCGATGCCCGGACCCCGCGACGCCCGCACAATCCGATGCCCGGACTTCGCGACGCCCGCACAATCCGATGCCCGGACTTCGCGCGGCGACATAAACTGCCATGAAAAACAGGACCGCTTTGGCGGCCCTGTTTTTATCTGCCGCGCGCCGGAGCGCGGAGAGAAGATCCTTCCGCGTGATTTTGTTAGCACTCTCACTTGACGAGTGCTAAAACGTGTGCTATAACATGCTTGTAAGGCGGAAGCGCGCGCTTGCGAGGGGCGGCGCGGTCCTCTCCGCCTGCGGACCGAAACTATACCGAAGGGGGTAAATATATATGGAAATGAATTACGTTCCGAATCCGGAACAGGACGAAAAGGTCCTCGAGAAATACGGACAGGATCTCGTCGAGCGGGCCAGGGCCCAGAAGATGGACCCGGTCATCGGCAGGGACGACGAGATACGAAACGTCATACGCATACTGTCGAGAAAGACGAAGAACAACCCGGTGCTGATCGGCGAGCCGGGCGTCGGCAAGACCGCGATCGCGGAGGGCCTGGCGCAGCGGATACTTCGCGGCGACGTGCCGGAGGGGCTCAAGAACAAGACGGTCTATTCGCTCGACATGGGCGCGCTGATCGCGGGCGCTATGTACAGGGGCGAGTTCGAGCAGAGGCTCAAGGCCGTGCTCAAGAAGATCCAGGAGAGCGAAGGCCGCACGATACTGTTCATCGACGAGCTGCACACCGTTGTGGGCGCCGGCAAGGCCGAGGGCTCGATGGACGCGGGCAACCTGCTCAAGCCGATGCTCGCGCGCGGCGAGCTGCACTGCATCGGCGCGACGACGCTGGACGAGTACCGCAAGTACATAGAGACCGACGCGGCGCTGGAGCGCCGTTTCCAGCCGGTCATGGTCGACGAGCCGACGGTCGAGGACACGATATCGATACTCAGGGGCCTCAAGGACCGCTACGAGATCTATCACGGCGTCAGCATCCACGACAACGCGCTCGTCGCGGCGGCGACGCTGTCGAACAGGTACATAAGCGACAGGTTCCTGCCGGACAAGGCGATCGACCTCGTGGACGAGGCCTGCGCCAGCCTGCGCATGGAGATCGACTCGATGCCCGAGGAGCTCGACGCGATGCGCCGCAAGATTATGCAGCTCGAGATCGAGGAGATGGCGCTCAAAAAGGAGAAGGACCAGCTGTCCAAAGAGCGCTGCGAGAAGCTCTCCGCGGAGCTCGCGGAGCTGCGCGGAAAGTTCGACGCCCAGAAGCAGGCGTGGGACAGGGAGAAGAACGCGGTCGACGACCTCAAGGGCATAAAGGCGGAGATCGACAGGGTGAACGGCCAGATAGAATCCGCGCAGATAACGGGCGACTACGAGAGAGCGGCCAGGCTCCAGTACGGGCAGCTGCCGCAGCTCGAGAAGAAGCTCGCGGAAGCCCAGGCGGCGGCGAACGCGCGCCACAGCGGAGAGGGCATGGTGCGCGATACGGTCACCGACGAGGAGATCGCCGAGATCGTGGCGCGCTGGACGGGCATCCCCGTCGCCAAGCTCATGGAGGGCGAGCGCGAGAAGATCCTGCACCTGGAGGACGAGCTGCACAGGCGCGTCATCGGCCAGGACGACGCGGTGAAGAAGGTCACCGAAGCGATCCAGCGCTCCCGCGCGGGCATCGCCGACCCGAAGCGCCCGATCGGCTCCTTCCTCTTCCTCGGGCCCACCGGCGTGGGCAAGACCCATCTCGCCAAGATGCTCGCCGAGCGCGTCTACGGCGACGACAAGGCGCTCGTCGCGCTCGACATGTCGGAATACCAGGAGAAGTACTCCTCCTCGCGGCTCGTCGGCGCGCCTCCCGGGTACGTCGGCTACGACGAGGGCGGCCAGCTCACCGAGAAGGTGCGGCGGCGTCCGTATTCGGTGGTGCTCTTCGACGAGTTCGAGAAGTCGAACTCCGTCGTCTGCAACATGCTCCTGCAGATCCTCGATGAAGGGCGGCTCACCGACGGCCAGGGCAGGATCGTCGACTTCCGCAACACCATCGTCATCTGCACCGCCAACCTCGGGTTCGACTTCGCGCGCGGCGGCCGGCCTCTCGGCTTCGCCTCCGAGACCGCCGCCAACAGCCACGACGCGCTCAAGCGCAAGCTGATGGACGAGGCGAAAAGGGCGTTCCGCCCCGAGCTCCTGAACCGCTTCGACGAGACGGTCGTCTTCCGCCGGCTCGAACGCGACGACGTCAAGGCGATCCTCAAGCTCGAGATCGCCAAGCTCCAGGAGCGGCTCAAGGGCCAGCACATCCAGCTTTCGCTCGACCGCAAGGCGGAGGACTTCCTCGTCGACAAGGGCTACGACAGTGCCCTCGGCGCGAG
>JAEEVI010000117.1 GCA_016287035.1 Bacillota bacterium | reverse complement strand
TTTACTTTCTTCATCCCTGCAATCAGCATAGTAAGTATTTCTTTTATAGAAAATCCTGTCATCTTTGCATAAGAACTAAAAAGAATAACCCCAAATAAAAGAGCATATATCACAGATAAACTCATACTGATACAACATATTAGCCCTATAATAAAAATGGCAATTACAATTAATTCCAACATTTTATTCACTCACCCAGAAAGTTAGTTTTTTCTAATTGATTAGAGAATGATTTTTCCGAAAAGTAAAGTAAAACTGCCTTTTTTATACTCTTTCAATGAAATTTGTTTTTTAATCAAACTGTTCCTCCATGTAACTTAATTCTTCTTTTTATTAGTATCTACTTTTCGAGCACGTCTCGGATCTTCTGGTTTCTCAGCATTTGCAGGAATAAGCCAGACACCTTTATAGACGGCTCCTTCGATACGGCCGCTCTTACAGAGCACCTGTACACGACGAGGAGGAATACCCCAGCGTTCTGCAGCTTCGGTAGTAGTCAAATATTCCATCGCATGTTCTCCTAAATACGCTACAACATATCAATTATATTATATTCGTTTTGGCGAACACTTTTAAGTCTTTTGTGTCTGACAATAGTTCCATAGTCTCCCGCCCTCCAAAAAGTAGCTGTTCAGCCTCGCCCTCGTAATTTCCTGTGGTCAGAACTATTGTCAGAGCAAAGAAAAAAGGGATTCCAGGAAATCACCTCATCCGGGTGAAATCCTCAGAATCCCTTTATTTCAGCCTTTTTCAGCCTTCTTATTTGCTTTCACGTGACAGAAGAACTACCGTCTCCACGTGCCTCGTGTGCGGGAACATATCGACGGGCGTCGCCTCGACGAAGCTGAAGGCGTCCGCGAGTATCTTCAGGTCGCGGGCGAGCGTCGCCGGATCGCAGGAGACGTAGATGAGCCGCTCGGGCGCGATATCCTTTACGCACTGCAAAAGGGACGCCTTGCATCCGGAGCGCGGAGGATCGAGTATGACGACGTCCGCGTTAATGCCCTGCAGGCGCTTGGGCACTATGTCCTCGGCCTTTCCGCAGATGAATTCGGCGTTTACGATGCCGTTTATGACGGCGTTCCTGTTCGCGTCCAGCACGGCCGGCCTGACCGATTCGACGCCTATTACGCGCCGGCAGCTTCCGGCCATCGAGAGACCGATGCTTCCGGCGCCGCAGTAAAGATCCAGCACCGTTTCCCCGCCTGTCAGCGCCGCGTATCTCTGGACGATGCCGTACAGCTTTTCGGTCTGACGGGGATTGACCTGATAGAACGACTGCGGCGAGACCTCCGTCTTCAGCACCGAAAGCTCCGTCCTTATGATATCGTTTATCGTACGTTTTCCGGCCAGCGGAACGATCTTTCCGCCCTTCAGCCACGCGACGCTCGCGAGATCCTCGACGGAGGCGTCCATCTCCGCGATGCAAGGCTCGATATTCCTGAGCTCCTGCCTGTCGCTCGCGAGGATCGCCATCACCTCGCCCGTTTCGGCGGTGCGGACGATCAGCTGCTTTACGCCCTTTACGGGGCTCCTCTCGAACGCCGCGGCGATCGCCATCGCTTCGGGCGACTGGATGCGGCAGTTCCGGGGGCTGCAAAGATCGTGGCTCTGCGCGCCGTAATAACCGACCTTTCCCTTTTCGACGGCGAACTCAGCCTTGTTTCTATATCTGCAGGGATCGTCCATTCCGGCGATCGGCCTCACGACAGGAGCCTCTATCCCGCCGATGCGGCGCAGGACGCTCTCGACGTGCGACCGCTTCCATTCGAGCTGACGCCCGTATTCCATGCGCATGAGGGGACATCCGCCGCAGCTGCCGCACGGATGCTCCGAAGGCTCGAGAAGCCTTGCGGTCGCGAACCTTCCCTTGTTTTCGACAATCTCGACCTCGACCTCTTCTCCCGGAAGAGCGCCGGGCACAAAAACGGCGAGGCCGTCGGCTCTGCCGATGCCCTCGCCCCTTGATCCTATGTCTGTTATAAGCAGCTTCATGGCTCTCCTAATACGTCCTGCCCGAACGTCTGCGCTCGAGCTCGCCCAATATCTTCTTGCGCAGGCGGATATCGGTCGGAGTGACCTCCACGAGCTCGTCGTCGTTTATCCACTCGAGCGCCTCCTCCAGCGAGAACACCCTGTGCGGAGACAGCTTGACGGCCTCGTCGGATCCCGCCGCGCGCATGTTGGATACGCGCTTAGCCTTGCAGGGATTAACGATCATATCGTCCGGACGGCTGTTCTGCCCGACGATCATGCCCTCGTAGACGTTCGTCTGCGGCCCGATGAACAGCTGTGCGCGCTCCTGTATATTGTTGAGCGCGTACGGTGTCGAAACGCCGGGCTCCTGAGCGATTATAGCGCCGGCAGTGCGCTGCGGGATCTCTCCCTTGTAGTCCTCGTAGCCCTTGAACCGCTGGACCATCGTTCCCTCGCCGTGCGTCTGGTTGATGAACTGGCTCCTGTAGCCGAGAAGGCCGCGCGTCGGGACCGTGTACACCAGCTTGGAGCGGCCGTTCTTGCCGTCCATGCTGACCATCATGCCCTTGCGCAGATTGAGGTCGGAGATTATCGTTCCGGCGTACTGATCCGGCACGTCGATGACGACCTCTTCGACAGGTTCCTGCTTCTGTCCTCTGTCGCCCTTGCGGAATATTACCTCCGGCTTGGAGATGCCGAGCTCGTATCCCTCGCGGCGCATGTTCTCTATGAGTATCGAAAGATGGAGCTCGCCGCGGCCGGAGACCTTGAAGGAATCCGTGCTGTCGGTCGGCTCGACGAGCAGTCCGACGTTTACCTCAAGCTCCTTTTCGAGCCTTTCCTTTATGTGCCTGGTCGTGACGTATTTTCCTTCCTTTCCGGCGAACGGAGAGGAGTTGACCATGAAATTCATCGAAAGCGTCGGGTCCTCGATCCTGATAGACGGAAGCGGGTCGATGTGCTCCGCGTCCGGGCAGATCGTGTCGCCTATCGTTATCTCCGGGATGCCCGAGATGACGCATATATCGCCCGAGCCGACCTTATCGACGGCCGTGCGCTTTAAGCCCTGGTAAATGAAGGTCTGGTTGACCTTGCCCATCTTGAAGATACCGTCGGGTTTGCAGACGGCGACCTGCTGGCCGGGGGATATCGTGCCCCTGGTGATGCGGCCGATACCGAGGCGGCCGATGTAATCGTCGTAGGCGAGCGTCGAGATCTGGAACTGGAGAGGCTCCTCGTCCCTGTTCTCGTATCCGCCGACCTGATCGATTATCGTCTCGAACAGCGGCGTGATCGTGAGCCCGTTCTGGCCCGCGGCCTGCTTGCGGACCTTGCCCTCGCCGGTCTCTATCACTACGCCCTCGCACTCCTTGGGATCGCGCACGACTATTCCCTGGCGCGCGATGCCGTAGAGGATCGGGAAATCGAGCTGCCTGTCGTTCGCCTCAAGATCCATGAAGAGCTCGTAGACCTCGTCGACGACCTCGTCGATGCGGGCGTCCTTCTTGTCGATCTTGTTGATGAGCAGTATAGGGTTAAGATCCTGCTCCAGGGATTTCTGAAGCACGAAGCGGGTCTGCGGCATCGGTCCCTCGGAGGAGTCAACGAGCAGTATGACGGTGTCGACCGTCTTGATTATACGCTCGACCTCCGACGAGAAGTCCGCGTGGCCCGGGGTATCGACTATGTTTATCTTGTAGCCGTCGTGCATTACGGAGCAGTTCTTCGAGTAGATGGTTATGCCGCGCTCCCTTTCGAGGTCGTTGGAGTCCATCGTCTGCGCGACCATCTCCTCGTTCTCCCTGAACACGCCGCTCTGCGCCAGAAAAGCGTCTACGAGCGTCGACTTTCCCGCGTCGACGTGAGCGATCACGGCTATGTTGATGATCTTTTTCTTGTCCATGAATTTTACCTCACAATAATCGCGTTATTTTATCACTCTTTATGCTAAAATACAAGAACGGAGGAAGAACTGGATGATAAGAACGATTATCTGGTATATAAAGCTTTTCATAGCGGGGATCGGGATATTCCCGCACATACTCGCGAACAGGCGCACGCACGAATGGGGCAGCTACGATTATCACGGCCTCGAAAAGTCCCAGAAGTACTGGTCCGGCGTCCTCATGAGGGCCGCGGGCTTCGAACTCGACGTGGCGGGCGCCGAGAACATCCCGGAAGGACCCGTGCTGTTCGCCGGAAACCATCAGGGCATGTTCGACGTTTTCTGCATCCTTAACGGCTTCGGGAAGATGTTTCCTATAATCGCTAAAAAAGAAACGAGAAAGCTGCCCGTCATCGGTATCGGCATGGAAGGCTTCGACTGCGTATTCCTCGACCGCGCGAACCCCAGAAAAGGCCTCGAGGCGATGAAGAAAGCGCAGGAGCTGCTGGAAGCGGGACAGTCCGTCGTCATATTCCCTGAAGGCACCAGAAGCCGCGGGAAGGGCCTCGGAGAATTCAAGGCGGGAGCGCTCCAGTGCGCCGTAAAGGCGAAGGTCCCCGTCGTTCCATTCGCGATCAACGGGACCTGGCACGCGATGGAGGAGACCGGGTATATAACTCCTACCAGGGCGAAAATGAGGATAATGAAGCCCATAGAGACCGCTTCGCTCGACAGGGCGGAAGCGAAGCAGCTGAGCGGCACCATACAGGAGCTCGTCCGTGAGGAGATCGAACGGATGCAGGCTCAGGCCGCGCGGGAATAAAGCGGGAAAAAGCGCCGCGTCATCCGTGGATGACGCGGCGCTTTCGTTTGCGTTAAGAACTATTTTCTCATATCCGACATCGTGAGCGTGCCGTCGAAC
>JAEEVI010000116.1 GCA_016287035.1 Bacillota bacterium | reverse complement strand
TACCAGACCGTCTACGCGAGGAACGACGGCTCCGTCGCCGCTCCGACGGCAGGTCTTCACTGGACTCCGGAGCTTTTGGACAGGGCCCGCGCCATGGGCGTCAGGACGGCTTTTGTCACGCTGCACGTGGGGATCGGCACATTCCGGCCGGTAAAGGCCGAAAGGGTCGAGGACCATCACATGCACTTCGAGGAGTATACCGTATCGGAAGAGGCCGCGGAGACTGTGAACGGCGCAAGGGCCGGGGGCGGCCGGATAATAGCCGTAGGCACGACGGCGTGCCGCACCATGGAGAGCAGCTGCACGGAGGACGGGCGCCTCGTCGCGCGGAGCGGCTCCACGGGAATATTCATATATCCCGGTTACAGCTTCAAAATGGTCGACGCCCTGATAACGAATTTCCACCTTCCGAACTCGACGCTCAGGATGCTCGTTTCCGCACTGTACACGCGCGAGGACATGCTCAGGGTATACGAGGAAGCCGTAAAGGAGCGCTACGCGTTCTTTTCGTACGGCGACGCGATGCTGATAGAATAGGAACACGCGATGAAACACGCAGTCACGTTCACGCTCATAAAGACCGACAGCCGCACCGCGGCGCGCAGGGGATGCGTCCACACTCCGCACGGAGACATACAGACGCCCGTATTCATGCCGGTCGGGACCCAGGCGACGGTAAAGGCCATGAAGCCGGAGACCGTGGCCGGTCTCGGTCATGAGGGCGCGCGCATACTCCTCAGCAACACGTACCACCTCTATCTGCGCCCCGGCCACGAGCTCGTGAAAAAGGCCGGAGGCCTTCATAAGTTCATGAACTGGAACGGCGCCATCCTCACGGACAGCGGCGGGTTCCAGGTGTTCAGCCTCGGGAAGCTCAGAAAGATCTCGGAGGAGGGCGTAAGGTTCCAGTCGTACATAGACGGCTCGCGCCACATGTTCACGCCGGAGAAGAGCATCGAGGTGCAGCAGGCTCTCGGAGCCGATATAATAATGGCGTTCGACGAGTGCGCGCCGTATCCTTCCGAGCGGAAGTACGTCGAGCAATCGCTCGAGCTCACGACGCGGTGGCTCGCGCGCTGCAAGGCCCGCCACGACAATACGGAAAAGCAGTCGCTGTTCGGCATAATGCAGGGCGGCACGTTCAAGGACCTGCGCAGGCGCTCCGCGGAGCAGATAACGGAGATGGACCTCCCCGGCTACGGCATCGGAGGGCTTTCCGTCGGAGAGCCGAAGGAGCTGATGTACGACGTTCTCGGCGACTGCACGCAGTATCTTCCCAAGGACAGACCGCGCTACCTCATGGGCGTAGGAAGCCCCGACTGCCTGTTCGAGGGCGTCGAAAGAGGCGTGGACATGTTCGACTGCGTTCTGCCGACGAGGGTCGCCCGCAACGGTCAGGCGTTCACCTCGCATGGCAAGGTCAACATAAAGAACGCGCAGTACTTCGACGACATGACGCCTCTGGATCCTGAGTGCGACTGCTACGTCTGCCGCAATTACAGCAGGGCGTATCTGCGCAGCCTCTTCGTGAACAGGGAGATACTCTCGGCGATGCTGCTCTCGGAGCACAACCTGCATTTCCTCGTCCGCACGATGGAGAACATAAGAAAGGCGATCGACGAGGACCGCTTTACCGAATACAAGCGCGAGTTTTTCGAAAAATACGGGGAATTCTGATGGCGGATATCATCCAAAGGGAAATATGCCCGCAGTTCGGGGTCTGCGGCGGCTGCAGCCTGCAGGACATGGCGTACGACAGGCAGCTGGCGCACAAGCTTAAGATATCGAAGAACGCCCTCGCGAAGAACGACATCGATCCCGGGGTGATCTCGGAGATAGTTCCGAGCCCCGAGATATACGGCTACCGCAATAAGATGGAGTACACCTTCGGCGACGAGTACATCGGAGGCCCGATGAACCTGGGCATGCACAAGGCTCACAACTTCATCTCGATAATCGAGGCGGGATGCTGCCAGCTGGTGCCCGAAGACTTCAACCGCGTGCTGAACGCCACTCTCGGTTTCTGCAGGGAAAAGGGCTACAGCTTCTACCACAAGAAGCGCCACGAAGGGCTCATGAGGAGCCTCATAGTCCGCAAGGGGCGCAGGACGAACGAGCTGCTCGTAAATATCGTGAGCTCCTCCCAGGCCGGGTTCGACGAGGATGGATACAAAAATATTATTATGTCACTCGACCTCGACGCCAACGTCGTCGGGCTTCTGCATACGATAAACGACAACGTCTCCGACGCGGTGTGCTGCGACGAGCTGCGCGTGCTGTCGGGCGTTCCGTACTACATGGAGGAAGTGCTCGGCCTCAGGTTCAAGGTCGGCGCGTTCTCGTTCTTCCAGGCGAACGTCGAGGCGGCCGAGCGGCTCTACCGCGACGCGATCGCTCTCATCGACGGGCTCGAAGGAAAGACTGTCTTCGATCTTTACTGCGGCACAGGGACGATCACGCAGGCGATGGCTCTGCGCGCAAAGCAGGTGATAGGCGTCGAGATAGTTGAGGAAGCCGTGGAGTC
>JAEEVI010000115.1 GCA_016287035.1 Bacillota bacterium | reverse complement strand
CTCGGGCGGAGCCTCCGGCTCGTCGTCCCAAAGCGATTCGAAATCCTTCTGTATCTCCGGCTCGACTATCGCGGGCGCCTCGGAGGGCTCGCCCTGCTCCGCGGCGGCGCCCTGAGGCTCCTCCTGCGGCGTCTCTTCCGAGGCCTGCGCGGGAACGGCAGCCGCGGGGATATCCTCCGCCGGAACATCCGCTTCCTGTCCGGATTTCTGAGCTCTGATCTGTATCGGAGCGTTCGCGAGGAGCACTTCGTCCTCCGCGAGCGCGTCCTCGGGAGCGCTCTGCGCTATGATATCCATCTCCTGGGGGGTGAACTCCATCGTCTGCTCCGAGGCGGGCCTTCTGGCGGCTCTTACGGCCTCCTTCTCGGCGAGGCGGGCGGATCTCTTCGCGTCCGCGCTGCGCTTCTTCATGAGCCGCTTTTCCTCCTGGGCGTATTCGCGCTCCTGCTTTGAGAGCTTTCTCAGCCTGTCGCGCTCGGCTCTCTTCTCTTCCGCGAGCGCCTTCTTGGCCTCTGCCCTCTGGTGCGCCTCTACGGCCTTGGGGCTCGTGGAGCGCTTGACCATGTACATCGAATAGACGACGAGGCTGATGCCGTTGAGAATGAACGACAGGGCAACGAGGAACAGCGGGTTCTCGAACGGTATGCGCCCGGGCATCATCATTATCGCGCCTACGACAGCATTGATGACGGCGAGCGGCATGACCTTGAACCAGTCGCGCGGATTTATCCTGCTGACCGCGAGGCTCTGAGAGAACCGCGAGAAGCCGCAGACGGCCATCCAGCTTCCGAAGAATACCGAAATGATCGGGTCCTGTATCTGATCGTTCAGGACCGCGAATCCGTATATGAGATCTATGAGACCTTCGATGAGCACGGCGTCCGGAAGGCGCCCGCTGCGCCCCGAGATGATGTAGCTGATGAACGTCATAGCGCCGGCGCTCATCATAGCGACGCCGAGTATCCAGGCCAGACCGGAAAACGTATTGCCGAAGAAGGCCAGGCAGAACGCCCCGGCCGCGGTCAGCACAACTCCGGATATTACTGTTAGAATCCTCATTGATCTTCCTTCCTGAGCAGATGAGTTATCGAATAATTATAATTTGCCGGCGCGCATTAGTCAAATCGCGGAAGGACGCTATACCTCCTCGATCTCCATCTCGCTGTTCCGGTAGCTTATGCCGAGATCGTTCCCGAGTATGCTTCCGCGCACGATCGAATACCTTCCGTACCTGTCCTTGATCGAATCGAGAGTATTCTCTATCGCCTTGCTCTCCTCCGACCTTCTGCGGCTCTCCTCCGTATCGAACAGCGATATCTGCACCTGCCTCGTATCCGACTGAACGACGTTTATCCCGGTGACGGCCAGCAGCCTTATCGGATCCCTGTAGTCCCAGTTCCTGTCGATGATGTCCATGCATACGGGCTGCATCTCCGAGGAGAGATCCGTGGGGCCGTCGAGCCTCACCTGACGGCTTATGCTCCGCAGATCCGTGTCCTTTATGTCGACCTTGACGCCGCAGGCGCAGACGCCCTTCCTCCTCAGCCTCGCGCAAACCTTGTCGCAGAGCGCCGCGACCGCCGTTCTGACGTCCTGACGGCCTTCGAGATTCCTTCTGAACGTCATGCCGTTGCCGACGGACTTGCATTCCGTCGCGGCCTCGTACGTCCGCACAGGCTCGTCATCCTCGCCGTTCGCGTACGCGTGCAGCTGCTCGCCGTGCTTTCCGAGAGCCGTCCTCAGGAGCCTCACGTCGGCCTGAGCTATGCCGCCTATCGTCCTTATGTTCATGGACGCCAGGCGCTGCGCGGTCCCCGCGCCCACGAAGAACAGATCCCTGCACGGCAGAGGCCACAGCAGCGTCCTGAAATTGTCGCGCGTTATGACCGTAGTCGCGTCGGGCTTTTTGTAATCGCTGCCCATCTTCGCCATGACCTTGTTGTACGAAACGCCTATGGACAGCTTCAGCCCGAGCTCGCGCCGGATATCCTCGTGTATCGCCTTAGCGATGCCCTCGCCGTCCGTGGCGAAATGCCGCAGGCTTCCGGTCACGTCGAGCCACGACTCGTCTATGCTGAACGGCTCCACCTGATCGGTGTAGCGCAGATATATCGCGTTTATCTCGTCGCAGTACTTTTCGTACAGCTCGTGATGCGGCGGCAGCAGCACGAGGTTCGGGCATTTCCGCCTCGCCTGCCATATCGTCTCGGCCGTCTTTACGCCGAATTTCTTCGCCGCTTCGTTTTTAGCCAAAATGATCCCGTGCCTGTCGTCGGGTCTCCCCGACACGGCTACGGGACCGTCAGCGAGTTCCGGATGTGAGAGCAGCTCCACGCTCGCGTAGAAGCTGTTCATGTCGCAGTGAAGGATCGTCCTGTCCATCGCTTCAGTTGCCGCGGTCGCGTACGCTTCCCGCGCCGAACAGCTCTTCGACTTCGCCGAAGAAGGCGTCGGAGGGATCCACCCACAGATCGTAATCGAGCTTGAACTTGCGGCCCGTGCTCGAAACGAGCAGCGCCACCGGCATCTCGCCCCTGTGACGGCGCGCGAGCCCCCTGAACGCCGTGAGCCCCTCGTCCTCCGCGAAGCTATCGGGGATAATGATCTTGACCATCTTCTGCGCGGCGGGAGCTGCCGCGGCGGCGCCCGCGTGATCCGACAGCAGCATTATCCTGTCCGCGATCAGCTTCGCCTCTTCGCCTTTAAGATCGAGCTTGCCGCGAACGGCTACGATGTTGTCCTCCTCGATCCACTCCCTGTCAGCCTCGAAGCACTTGGAGAAGACGACAGTCTCTATGCTTCCGTAAAGGTCCTCGAGCCCTATGAAGGCCATCATGCTGCCCTTCTTTGTTATCATCGTCTTTTTGGACGTTATTATCCCGGCGATCGTCGCGGAGGTACCGTCCTTGAGATCCTCGAGGAATTCGGGATCCGACAGCTGCTCCGTAGTATACGTCGACACTGCCCTGACCTTGTCCTCGACGGACTTGAGCGGATGGCCCGTAAGATATATACCGAGCATCTCCTTTTCCATCATAAGGAGGTCCTTGCTGTCGAAATCGGCGGCGGGAGGAAGCTGCCTGTCGAGCTTTATCGCGCTCTGGCCGCTGTCCGCCATCGAGAACAGCGACATCTGTCCCTCGAGCGTGTTCTTCGCGGTATCCTGCGCGCTGTCTATGAGATCGCCTATCACGGCGAGCTTCTGAGCCCTGTTGCCGGGGAAGCAGTCCAGGCCGCCAGCCTTGATGAGGCTCTCGAGAGCCTGGCGGTTGGCCGTGCGCACGTCGAGCCCGTCGACGAACTCGAATATGTCGCAGGGCATGTGCTTCTGCCGCGCCTCTATTATGTTCTCGACCACGGCCTCTCCGACGTGCTTGACGCCGAGAAGTCCGTATCGTATCTTTCCGTCTTCCGTTGAGAAATTGCGCCTGCTCCTGTTGACGTCGGGAGGAAGCGTCTTTATGCCCATCTCCTCGGCGTTCCTGATCAGGCCGGCCACCGCGTTGTTGTCCGCGGGATAGGTCATCAGCGACGCGAGGAACTGCGCGGGATAGTGATATTTCAGCCACGCCGTCTGATAAGCGACGACCGCGTAAGCCGCGGCGTGCGACTTGTTGAAGGCGTAGGCCGCGAAGCTCGTCATCTGGTCGAATATCGTGTTCGCGACGTCTTCGGGTATGCCGTTCCTTATGCAGCCGGGGACGTCTATGCTGCCGTCCTCGTTGAGCTTTCCGTTTATGAAGTATTCGCGCTCCTTAGCCATGACGTCGGCCTTTTTCTTCGACATGGCCCTGCGCACGAGGTCCGCCCTGCCGTAGGAGTATCCTCCGAGCTTGCGGACGATGTCCATTACCTGCTCCTGATACACTATGCAGCCGTACGTCGGGGACAGTATCGGCTCCAGCTCGGGGCAGAGGTATTTGATATTTTCGGGATGCTTCTTGCAGTCCACGTACGTCGGTATCGAATCCATCGGGCCGGGACGGTAGAGCGAGATGCCTGCTATGAGGTCTTCGAGGCAGTCCGGCTGAAGGTCCTTCATGAACGACGTCATGCCGCCGGATTCGAGCTGGAATATGCCGGTGGTATTTCCCGAAGCTATGAGCCCGTACACGCCGGGATCAGCCATGTCTATGCTGTGGAGGTCGATCTCCTCGCCGGTGTTCTCCTTTATGAGCGAGAGACACTCGCGTATCGCCGTGAGGTTCCTCAGGCCGAGGAAGTCCATCTTAAGGAGCCCGAGGTGCTCGATCTCCGTCATCGTGAACTGCGTGGCGAGGCCCTTGTCGGCCATGACGAGCGGGACGTAGGTATCGACGGGATCCTTTGATATGACGACGCCCGCGGCGTGCGTCGAGGAATGGCGCGCGAGTCCTTCGAGGACCTTCGCGGTGTCGACGATGCGCCTTACGAGGTCGTCCTCCTCGTAGACCTTTCTGAAGTCGGGGCTCTGCTCGAGAGCCTTGTCGAGCGTTATCTTTAGGTCCTCGGGGATCATCTTGGAGATCTCAAGGCTCCTGCTGAACGGGAGCTCCATGACCTTTGCTACGTCTTTAAAGACGGCCCTGGCCTTGAGCGTACCGAACGTGGATATCTGGGATACGTTGTCGACGCCGTAGCGCTGCTTTACGTAATCGATGACCTCGCCTCTGCGCTCTATGCAGAAGTCCATGTCTATATCCGGCATCGATACCCTCTCGATGTTGAGGAACCGCTCGAATATCAGGTTGAACCTTATCGGATCGATGTCCGTTATCTCAAGGCAGTACGAGACGGCCGAACCCGCGGCGGAGCCACGCCCGGGACCGACCATTATTCCGTGGCCCTTCGCGTAGTTCACGAAATCCCAGACGATAAGGAAATATCCGACGTAGCCCATCTTCTCGATCGTCTCGACTTCGTAGCGCATCCTTTCGCGCAGCTCGTCCGAAACTGTCGGAGCCAGAGAGGAAGGATCCTCCGGGGGAACGGCGGGATACTGCCTGGAGCTCGAAGGCGAAGGCTGGGTGCT
Source organism: Bacillota bacterium (assembly GCA_016287035.1). GTDB lineage: Bacteria > Bacillota > Clostridia > Peptostreptococcales > Anaerovoracaceae > UBA1764. Next base: position 12,196 of record JAEEVI010000115.1, on the reverse strand, counting down.
GCCGTACCTGTACTCGAGACCTGACCAGCAGAGATATTCGAAGAAGCTCTTCTGGTCGTAGCCGTCGGGGACCTGGCAGACAGGTATGTGGTAATTTCCGAATTCGAAGTCGAAATCGCACTTATCGACGATCTCCATCGTATTGTCCACGGCTTCGGGGACGTCGGAGAAGATCTTTCGCATCTCCTCCTCCGACTTCAGGTAGAACTGGTCGGTGGAAAAGCGCATGCGCTTGGGATCGGAGAAGCTGCTCTTCGTCTGGATGCAGAGGAGCACGTCGTGAGCCGCCGCGTCGGACTGGTTTATGTAGTGCACGTCGTTCGTGGCGACGAGCGGGATCCCGGTCTCCTTCGAAAGGCGCTTTATGTCCGGATTGATCCTGCGCTCCTCCTCGAGCCCCTGGTCCTGGATCTCGAGATAGAAGTTGCCCTCGCCGAATATGCCCTGCATGCGCAGCGCCTCGGCTCTCGCTCCCTCGTAATCGCCCTTCAGCAGCTCCTGCTGGACCTTTCCGGCAAGGCACGCCGACAGGGCTATAAGGCCTCCGCTGTACTCGGAGAGCAGCTCGCAGTCGACCCTCGGATGGTAATAAAAACCGTCCTTGTAAGCGGTCGAAACGATCTTTATGAGGTTCCTGTACCCCTCGTCGTTCTTTACGAGCAGCACGAGATGGCCGCTGTCGCCGTCGAGCGAAGCGACCCTGTCGAAACGCGTGCGCGCGGCGGTATAGACCTCGCAGCCGATTATCGGCTTGATGCCCTGCTTTTTGCACTGCTCGTAAAACTGCACGGCGCCGTACATGACGCCGTGGTCCGTTATGGCCATGGCCGTCATGCCGAGCTCCCTGCCGCGGGCGACGAGCTTGTCTATCCTCGCCGCGCCGTCGAGCAGGCTGTATTCCGTATGTACGTGGAGATGAGTGAATGCCATTTGAAAACTTTTCCGCGGTTACTGCTTGTTGTCTACGTGCACGTCCATCTGGGGGAACGGTATCGCGATCTGCGCCGCGTCGAGAGCGGGCTTGAGGTTGTTGTGGAAGTTGAACCAGACGTCCCAGTAATCGGCGGTCTTGCACCAGCCGCGGAAGATCAGCTCTATGGCGTGGTCGGAATAGCCCTGTACGAAGCATACCGCCGCGGGGCTCGTCAGGAACTTCGGATCGTTCGCGGCGAGCGCGAGGACAGTCTCGCGGGCCTTCTCGATATCGCTCTCGTACGCGATGCCGATGGATACGTCGACCCTTCTGGTGTCTTCCTTCGTGAAGTTGATGAGCGCGTTGTTCGCGATCTGGCCGTTCGGTATGGAGATCGTCTTGTTGTCGATCGTCAGGACCGTCGTAAAGAGAAGATCCATGGTCTGCACGAAGCCCTCGTTTCCGCAGCAGGAGATGTAATCACCCTTGCCGAAGGGCTTGTTGAACATTATCAGGATGCCGCCTGCGAGGTTTCCGAGGCTGTCCTTGAGAGCCAGGGCGACAGCGGCGCCGGCCGCGGCGAACACCGTCAGGAACGACGTGATGTCGACGCCGAGCTGCTTCAAGAGAGTAAGCAGGACGATCGTCCAGAGAAGTATGTTGAGGACTTTGAGCGTAAAGTCGCAGACGATAGGATCGAGCTTGTTCGTCTTCGCGAAAAGCTTTTTCACGAGCCCCATGACGATCTTGATGATTATGAAGCCTCCGACGAGCACGAGCACCGCGGGGACGAGGTGCGCGAGCAGGAACGCTGCCGCGATCGATAATGTCGCTGTTGCACTACCCATTTTGTTTCTCCTTTTTTAACGCTTGGTGATTTATATATCGCTTCTCGGCTGTATGACGGTGACCTCGGCCGACGCCGCGGCCGCCTCGGTCAGAGCCTCGCAGTCGAGGAGGGATTCCGACATCAGTATCTTTTCGAGCTTCGGCTTGGTCGAGGGATGCTTGGGGAGGAAGACCGTGCAGCAGTCCTCGTAGGGCTGTATCGACGTCTCGTACGTCCCTATCTCCTTCGCCTTTTCCATTATGTCGACCTTGTCCATGCCTATGAGCGGACGCATGACGGGAAGGCTCACCGCCGCGTCGGTGACCACGAGGGCCTCCGCCGTCTGGCTCGCCACCTGCCCGAGATCCTCGCCCGTTATGAGCATCATGCAGCCCTGCTCCTTCGCGATCCTTTCCGCGATGCGCATCATGAAGCGCCGCACGAGTATCGTGGTCTCCTCCTCGGGGCAGTTCTGAACGATCTGCTCCTGCACGGGAAGCAGGTTGACGCTGAAGATGCGGAGCTTTCCGCAGTATACCGCAAGAAGCCCCGCGAGGTCCTTCACCTTCTCCCACGCGCGCTCGGAGGTATACGGATATGAGTGGAAGTGGACCGCGTCGAGCACCATGCCCCTGTGGGCCATCATGAACGCCGCGACCGGCGAATCGATGCCGCCGGACAGCAGCACGAGACCTCTTCCGTTCGTTCCGAGAGGAAGACCGCCGAAGCCGTGGATCTTGCGCTCGTATATGTAAGCCTTATTCCTTCTGACGTTGACGTACAGCTGAACGTCTGGCTCGTGGACGTCGACCTTCAGGACCCTGCAGCCCTTCAGGATGAACGCTCCCATCTGTCTGGCGATCTGCGGCGACTGGACAGGGAAGGTCTTGTCGGCGCGCTTTGCCTCGACCTTGAACGTCTTTACGCCGCGCTCCTTTATTAGCCCGAGCATGACCTCCACCGCGGCGGCGCCGACGGCGGAAAGAGCATCTTCGGCCGTCATTCCGCTTATGTCGATCTCCCTCGCGGGACTTATCGAATCGACTCCGAAGACCCTGGATGCCCTGCGCACGATCAGCTCCTGGTCGGCGGACTGCGGAGCGCGCACGAATATAAGGCCGTCCGTCCTTTCGACGCAGACGCCCTCCTCGCTTTCGAGGACCTTTTTTATCCGCTGAACGAGCATGCGCTCGAAGTACGGCTTGTTGTCGCCCTTGAGGGCCGTCTCGCCGCAGCGGACGATGTATATATTGTCCATCGGCATCACCTACTTTTTAAACGCTTTCATCAGCCTTCTCTGGCGCGCGACGGCCTTCTCGAGCTCGTAGGCCGCGTAGTCCATCTGCTCGGGTGTGTTCTCCGCGCAGAAGCTGAACCTGAGGGCGCCGTCGATGAGCTCCGGGGAGAGCCCCATCGCCGAAAGCACGTGGCTCCTGTGCTCCTTCGAATGCGAGGAACACGCCGAAGCCGTCGAAACGTATATATCCTTCTCTTCGAGCATGTGCAGCAGGACTTCGCCCCTGCAGCCCGGAAAGCTCATGTTGAGGACGGAGCATACGGAATCTTCGGGAGAATTGACGACGGCGTCCGGGACGTACTCGAGCACCCTGGCCTTGAGGAAGTTCTTCGCGGTCCTCATGGCTTCAGCCCTTGCGGGGATATCTCCGCAGACCTTTTCCGCCGCCGCGGCGAAGGCCGCTATGAGCGGAAGGCTCTCCGTCCCGGAGCGGCGGCCCTTTTCCTGGCCTCCGCCGAGTATCAGAGGCGGGATGTGGACGCCCTTCCTTACGTACAGCGCGCCTATTCCCTTGGGCGCGTGGATCTTATGGCCCGAAACACTGAGCAGATCGGCTCCGAGCTCTCCGGCGTCGATCTTAAGCTTTCCGTAGCTCTGGACCGCGTCGGTGTGAAGGAGCGCGGAGCTCCCAACCTCGAGCATCGCCTGCTTTATCTCCGCGACCGGCATCACGGCCCCCGTCTCGTTGTTGACGTGCATGACCGACACGAGTATCGTGTCCGGCGTAAGCGCCTCCCTGAAGGCATCCATATCGAACGTCCCGTCGCGCTTTACCGGAAGATATATTACGTCAGCTCCAAGCTCCTGCAGGCGCCTGCACGGCGCGAGCACGGCGGGATGCTCGACGGCTGTGGTTATCACGCGCTTTCCGGTCTTTCTGCGGCTCTCCCATACGCCCGCTATCGCGGTGTTGTCGCTCTCCGTCCCGCAGGACGTGAACCATATCTCCTCGTCCCTGGCGCCGAGCGTATCCGCTATGACGGCGCGCGATCTTCTGAGCAGCTTTTCCGCCTCGAGCCCGAGCCTGTGCAGCGACGACGGATTGCCGAAGGTCTCCGTCATCGCGCTCTGCGCGGCCCGCGCGGCCTCCTCGCAGACTCTTGTCGTTGCGCTGTTATCCAAATATACGAACATGCGTTACCTGTTTCCTTAACGAACGCGCCGCGCGGTATCCGTCGCCGCGCGGCAAAAGCAGGGGGAGGCGTCGCCTCCCCCTGAGTAAGCTTTTATTTCGCGTAGTCTATTGCCCGCGTTTCCCGTATTACGTTGACCTTTATCTGGCCCGGGTATTCGAGCTCGCTTTCTATCTTCTTGGCGATGTCTCTGGCGAGCATCTCCAGGGAATCGTCCGAGACCTCGTCCGGCTTCGCGATTATGCGTATCTCTCTTCCGGCCTGGATCGCGTAGGAGGATTCGACGCCCGGCGTCGAGCTGGCGATCTCCTCGAGCTTCTGGAGCCTCTTGATGTACGAATCGAGCGTCTCCCTTCTGGCTCCGGGACGCGCGGCCGACAGCGCGTCGGCTGCCGCCACCAGGACGGCTTCGGCGCTCTTGGGCTCGTAGTCTCCGTGGTGGGCCGCCATCGCGTCGATGACCGCCTCGGACTCCTTGTACTTGCGCAGTACGTCTATTCCGATGTCGACGTGCGTGCCCTGGATCTCGTGATCGAGAGCCTTTCCTATGTCGTGGAGAAGACCGGCTCGCTGCGCGAGCTTTATGTCCATTCCCAGCTCGCCCGCCATGAGACCGGCCAGATGAGCGACCTCGAGCGAATGCTTAAGGACGTTCTGACCGTAGCTCGTGCGGTAGCGCAGCCTTCCGAGGAGCTTTACGAGCTCGGGGTGGAGGTTGTGGATGCCCACCTCGAACGTCGCGGATTCGCCCTCTTCCTTGATTATGTTGTTTACTTCCTTCTGGGCCTTCTCGACCATCTCCTCGATGCGCGCGGGATGGATGCGGCCGTCTACGATGAGCCTCTCCAAAGCGATCCTGGCGATCTCCCTCCTTACGGGATCGAAGCCCGAAAGGATGACTGCCTCCGGCGTGTCGTCGATTATGAGCTCTACGCCCGTAGCGGCCTCTATTGCCCTTATGTTCCTGCCCTCGCGGCCGATTATGCGGCCCTTCATCTCGTCGGAGGGGATCGATACTACCGATACCGTCGTCTCGGCGACGTGATCCGCGGCGCAGCGCTGGATGGCGCCTGTTATTATCTCCTTTGCCTTGCGGTCCGCCTCCTCCTTGGCCTTCGTCTCGATATCCCTGATCATGACCGACGCGTCGTGGCGGACGTCCCTTTCGATGTCCGCGAGAAGAAGCTGTTTCGCCTCTTCCGCCGTGCAGCCCGAGATCCTTTCGAGCTCCGCGATCTGCTTTTCGCGGAAGCTCTCCAGATCCTTCTCCTTGTCGCTTATGGACTGGAGCTTTCTGGATATCGCCTCTTCCTTGCGTTCGATGGATTCCAGCTTCTTATCCAGCGATGATTCCTTCTGGATGAGCCTGTTCTCCGTTCTCTTTACTTCGTCTCTTCTTTCCTTGATGTCGCGTTCTGCTTCGTTGCGCAGGTTCTTGGCTTCCTGCTTTGCCTCGGCAAGGCTTTCTCTTCTGATCTGCTCCGAGCGGTTCTCAGCGTCCAGGATCAGGTTCTTCGCCATGGTCTCCGCGCTTCCGATCGTCTTTTCAGCCTTAGTCTTTCTTAAGATATAACCGATAAGTATTCCGATGAGCAGAGCGACGACAACGAGCAGGAGCACTGTTCCTATGCGTCCCATGTGTCCGTTGACCTCCTCTGTTTTTTTATGCGGCGGGCGGACGGCCTGCCGCAGAACGATATTGCTGTAAAGATCTATGTTTTTGACTTAACTTAGAAAGTACATCAAATCAGTTAATTATATTAAATAAGACCGCGCTTTGTCAAATAAGCGCGGTCAAAATATCAAAATAATTAATAGGGTTTATCAACGCTCAGCCGAGCATGCGCGTGACGATCTCGTCGATGTTGGCTCCGATGTACAGATCCTGCGCCAAAACGACCGGGATGCCGCTGTTGTTCGCCAGATGGATGTTGTCGTCGTAGGGGATTATTCCGGCCATCGGGATCGAAAAGCTCTTGTTTATCTCCTCGATTCCGGGGATGACTCCGCTCGAGAACGTCTCGCTGCGGACCATGTTCACGACGTAGCAGCGGCTCTTTACGCCGACGGACTGAAGGCGCTTGTCCACCGCGTCGCTGCTGCGCACGGACACGAGATCCGGGGTGACCATTATTATCGCGCTGTCGGCTCCGCAGGCCGCGAGCGCGAGCCCGTCGCCTATGCCGGCCGGACCGTCGATTATGACGTAGTCGAACATCTCCTTGAGCTGCTTCGACAGGGCCTTGATGTGCCCTTCCGTGATGCCCGCTATGAGCTTGTTCTGCGTCGACTCGAGCAGGTACAGCTCCCCGAACCTGTCGTCGCGCACGAGCGCCTTGTCGAGCCTGCATATGCCGGACATGATATCGCCTATGTCGAAGATGACCTGATCCTGGAGCCCCATGTATATGTCCGGGCAGCGGAGCCCGAAGTTGAGGTTGACCAGCACGACCTTGTGTCCCCGCAGAGCGAGGATGTCCGCAAGGCAGACCGCGAAGCTCGTCCTTCCGCTTCCTCCCTTGCCCGAGGCTATGAGTATACTTCTTCCCATGACGATATACCTCCTGCTGTCACAGCGGTGATACATACACTATAACAGAATTTTTCGCGCGCGCAATCATTTGAGCACGCCCGACGCCTTCATGCTGAAAAAACGGCCGTCCCCTATGATGATGTGGTCCAGGACCTCGATGCCGAGTATCTTTCCGGCGTCGGCCAGCAGAGACGTCGCGCGCACGTCCGCGTCGGAGGGGGAAGGATCCCCGCTCGGATGATTGTGCACGAGTATGACGGCCGCGGCGCCCTTCTTTACCGCCGAGGAGAACACCTCCCTCGCCGAGGCGGAGGAGGAGCTTATCCCTCCGATCGATACGCATTCGCGCGCGATGAGCTCGTTGCGGACGTTGAGCATCGCCACCCGGAAGCTCTCGCGGCGCATCGGCCGGAGCTCCTCCATGAACAGCGCGGCGACCTTCGACGGCTCGTCAAGACAGAGCCTTTCGACCGGCGGCGCGGTGGCTATGCGCCTTCCGAGCTCCATCGCGGCCGTCAGGACGCACGCCTTGGCCGTCCCTATGCCCTTTACGGCCATGAACTCCTCCGGCAGATAAGCGGCCAGCCCTGCCAGGCTTCCATGCTCCATCGACAGGACGCGCACGGCCAGCGATATCGCGGATTCGTCCCTCGTTCCCGAGGAGATCAGAACGGCGAGCAGCTCCGCGGAAGAAAGCGAAGCTACTCCGCAGGAGAGCAGCTTTTCCCTGGGACGCTCGCAGTCGGGAAGCTCCCTCAGCATCGGTCCCCTGTATTCGTTTTTATACATATGAGCCTCTCTTCGAGGCTCCCGCGGCCCTATGGCCACATGGCGAGCTGCGAGACTATGCGTTCGAGAGGAAGCCCTATTATGTTGTCGAGATCGCCCTCCCAGCGCTCGACCTGACAGCCGAAACCGCCCTGTATCGCGTATCCTCCGGCCTTGTCGAAGGGTTCGCCCGTCGCGATGTAATCTCTGATCGCCTGCTCCGGATACCGCTTAAAGTATACGTCCGAAACGTCGCTGAAAACAAGTGTTTTTCTTGGGATTTTCTGTAAAATGCATACGCCGCTTATGACCTGATGCCTGCGCCCGTTCAGCTCCGAGAGTATCCGGAACGCGTCCTCCTCGTCCTTCGGCTTTCCGATGATCCTGCCCCCGAAGACGACGATCGTGTCAGCCGCCAGCAGCAGGCAGTCGCGGCCGGGCGGAAGCAGCGCGTCGACGCTCAGCGCCTTGCGGAGCGCGAGCGCCATCACGGTCTGCTTCGGTGTGAGAGAGGTGTATATCTCCTCGCCGCACGAAGGCTTCATAACGACGGGCTCCGCGCCGGCGGCGCGGAGCATGTCTATGCGCCTCGGAGAGCCCGAGGCGAGTATGAGTTCCTTATCTGTCAATAACATCGAGCATAGCCTCCAGGACCTCGGGGATCGTCATGAAGGACGAGTCTATCTCTACCGCGTCCTCCGCCCTTTTTAGCGGGTTCAGGGCCCTGTGCGAATCCTGCCAGTCCCTCTGCTCTATGTCCGCCTTCACCTGTTCGAGATCGCACTCGATGCCCTTTTCGGCAAGCTCCGCCGCCCTGCGCTGCGCGCGTACGAGCGAAGAGGCCGTAAGGTAGAATTTGTATTCGGCGTCCTTAAATACGTTCGTGCCTATGTCGCGCCCGTCCATGACGAGGCTCTTCTTGTCTCCCATCGCGCGCTGGAGCGCGACGAGCTTCTCCCTTATGAGAGGCTGCGCCGAGCTCGTCGAAGCGAGCGCGCTGACCTCCGGGGTGCGGATGAGCCCGTCGACGATCTCTCCGTCGAGGATTATATGTCCGCCGTCAATGTCCACGTCCGTTCCCGCGAGCATCGCGGCGAGCGCCTCCTGATCGGCGCAGTCCGTGTCCGTGCGAAGGAGCTTGAGCGCGACCGCCCTGTACATCGCTCCGGTGTCCACGTAGTCTACGCCGAGCTCTTTGGCGAGGAGCTTCGCTATCGTGCTCTTTCCGGCTCCGGCCGGACCGTCTATCGCGATGCGCGCCCTACTGCTCTTTTCCATTGCTGCCGCCCAGAAGCTTTTCTATCTCGGAGACGAACGTCCCGACGTCCTTGAACTGCCTGTAGACCGAAGCGAAGCGCACGTAGGCGACCTCGTCGAGGTCCTTGAGGTGCTCCATAACGGCCTCGCCGATGTCCTCGCTGCTCACTTCCTTGTCCATGCGGTTGTTGAGCGAGCGCTCGATGTCCGTGACGACGGCTTCCATATCCGCCAGCGACACGGGGCGCTTTTCGCAGGCCTTTATTATTCCGTTGAGTATCTTGTTGCGGTCGAACGTCTGACGGCTCCCGTCGCGCTTTACGACCATGAAGAGCATCTCCTCGACCTTCTCGTATGTCGTGAAACGCTTGCCGCACTCGCCGCATTCCCTTCTGCGGCGTATCGCGTGACCGTCCTCCGTCGGACGAGAATCTATGACCTTTGTATCTGCAGCTTCACAAAACGGACACTTCATGTTATCCCCTCCACACAAGCTTAAAACGATTATTTTTTATTATACGCTATATCTTGTGGAATGACAACAGCGACGCTCAATTTGCGGACGGAAAGCTATATTGTGTGAAACGCTCCGATTCTGTGTTATAATTGCCGCGACGAACTTACAGGAGACTTACACATGACTAACGAGGAAAAGGCGCGCCAGATAGCGCGCAGAAGGATATTCGGCATCATCTCGCACCCGGACGCGGGAAAGACGACGCTCACGGAAAAGCTGCTGCTGCACGGCGGCGCGATACGCCAGGCCGGAACGGTCAAGGCGCGCCGCAATTCCAAGTTCGCGACTTCGGACTGGATGGAGATAGAAAAGCAGAGAGGCATCTCGGTCACGAGCTCCGTCATGCAGTTCGAGTACGACGGCAAGATCATATCGATAATGGATACTCCGGGCCACAACGACTTCGGAGAAGACACGTACAGGATACTCACGTCCGTCGACAGCGCCGTAATGGTGATCGACGCGGCCAAGGGCATCGAGACTCAGACCAAGAAGCTGTTCGCCGTATGCAGCATGCGCGGCATCCCCATCTTCACGTTCATGAACAAGCTCGACAGAGAAGCGAGAGATCCTCTCGAGCTCGTCTCGGAGCTTGAGGACGTTCTGGGCATACCGGCCACGGCCGTCACCTGGCCGATCGGAAGCGGCCTCAATTTCCAGGGCGTTTACAACATATTGAAGAACGAGGTCTACCTCTACAAGGAAAAGACGACGCTCCAGCTCGGACCGGACGGAGTCTTCGGACCGGAGCTTGAAGATATCGTAACGCAGTACAATCTCAGCACCCTGCGCGACGGAATGGAGCTCCTTCAGGGCGCGGGCAATCCGCTCGACAGAGAAGCCGTCTCCGCGGGGAAGCTCACGCCGGTCTTTTTCGGCTCGGCGCTCGCCGACTTCGGCGTGACGTGCTTCCTCGAGCAGTTCCTCGATATGTCGCCCTGCCCCGGAAAGAGAAAGCTCGCCGGCGAAGGGACCGTCGATCCTCTCGATCCGTTCTTTTCCGGCTTCATCTTCAAGATCCAGGCGAACATGAACCCCGCGCACAGGGACAGGCTGGCGTTCTTCCGCATCTGTTCGGGAGAATTCGAGCGAGGCATGGAGGTGACGCTCTCAAGGACGGGAAAGCCGATAAAGATAGCTCAGTCCACGCAGCTGATGGCAAACGAGCGCGAGAACGTGGAGACGGCGTGCGCCGGAGACGTCATCGGCATATACGATACCGGCAATTTCCAGATCGGGGACACGCTCTGCGACTGCAAGCCGCCGCTGTTCTTCGAGCCGCTCCCGACGTTCCCTCCGGAGCTCTTCGCGCTGGCGCTCCCGAAAGACACCATGAAGGCGAAGCAGTTCCAGAAAGGCGTCGCGCAGCTGGCGCAGGAAGGCGCCGTGCAGGTCTATCACAACGAATACAAGGAAACGATAATAGGAGCGGTCGGGCAGCTTCAGATAGAAGTGTTCCAGTACAGGATCGAAAACGAATACAACGCGCCTCTGCGCCTCAACAACCTCGAGTATTCGCTCGCGCGGTGGGTCGTCGACACGGATCTTGAGCTGGTCAAGTCGAAGATGGACCAGCGCACGATGCTGGTGTTCGACAGATTCGAACGGCCTCTCATACTCTTCGCGAACCAGTTCACGCTCAACTACTTTTCCGAGCGCTTTCCGCAGATAAAGCTCGCCGAGGCCATGGATATGAAGGACGAGCAGTAGCTCTGTTTCATTTGTGCTTGTAAAATGAAGCTTAAAATGGTAAACTGCTCGTTAGCATTGGCAGACCCGATGCGGTTTTCACGGCAGCTTTCTGCACAGAAATTACGGAATAATGCTTAAGAGGATAAAGAACTGGTTCTTTCCGGAGATAAACGGCGCGATACTCACCAACATAGATTCGGAAAGCCTCAAGAACATTTATAATGTATCGATCCCGGTAGCGGTCTTCGAGCTGCTGTCATTTTTGTTTATGTCGCTGCGCGTCCTGCCGGCTCATCCCGAGTACAAGACAGGCATGATGAGCGTTCTTTTCTGCGCCGTCATATGCTTCGCTGAATTCGCCGTCGCCGGGCTGATGCTCAGAAAACAGCAGCTTTCCCACAACGCCGTCATGGTGTTCAAGATCTGCTGCTTCGTCGTACTGTCTCTTTGGGCGATATGGGTATCGTACCGCCAGTACAGCCGCGGAGAGCAGCTCCTGACGTTTTACGCCGTCGAGATCCTCCTCGTGTGCTTCATGCTGCTCCGGCCCTGGATCAGCACTCTTCTGATCCTGATAACATATTCCCTGCTGTACGCCGTTCTGTACTCCATAGACGGCGCCGCGGGCATCAACGCGTTCAACTATATAGTTCTTATTTTCGTATCGGTCGCGGGCATGATAGTCAGCTACCATTCACAGATCAGGGACGGCAATCACGCCATCATGCTGCAGAAGAGCAACGACCTTCTGGAATACACGAACGTGCACGACGCCCTTACAGGGCTGCGCAACCGCCACGCGCTTAACGAAGACATAAAGCTGCTCGCGGGAAAGCACGTCCTCGCGTACATGATCGACATAAACTATTTCAAGGAGATAAACGACAACTTCGGCCATATCGCCGGCGACGAGGTCCTCAAGGAGACCTCGAAGAGGATAAAGACGATGTTCCCCAAGGGCCTGTGCTACCGCTTCGGAGGCGACGAGTTCCTCGTGCTGACGACAAAGGAAGAGGAGAAGGAGGAAGACGTCTACACGTTCACCGTCGACGCCGCGCCCGGAAACGTGATCCTTCTCAGCATCGGCCACGCTGAAGGCGATCCTCAAAACAACGATGAGCTCTACGAGCTCATAGCCGCTGCGGACGCGAGCCTGTACGTCGTAAAACAAAGGACGCATTCGCCCGAGTTCGGCGGTCACGAGAGAAGACGCCGCAAATAGAGCAAATAGAATAAGAAGAGCCGCCCCGCGGGGCG
>JAEEVI010000114.1 GCA_016287035.1 Bacillota bacterium | reverse complement strand
TGTCTCCGGGCGAGGAATCCAAGAACATGCAGGGGCTCTCGTCGCTGCTCGAATTCCTGGCGGAGATGGGCTTCGGAAGGGTGGACGCCGTCGCGGCTCTCGGCGGAGGGACGGTCTGCGACATGGCCGGCTTCGCAGCGGCGAGCTATCTCGGCGGCATAGACCTTTTCGTGTTCCCTACGACGGTCGCCTTTTCCATGAGCTGCGCGACGCAGGGCGAGTGGAGGCTCAACCTCGCGAGCGGCCGCGGGATGGCCGGAGCCGTAAGGCAGCCGAGGGCGGTCCTCTGCGACGCCGACAGCTTTTCGACGCTCCCGATGGAGCAGTACTGCGCGGGGCTGGCCGACGCCGTAAGGTGCGGGCTCGCCTGCGACAGGGCGATGTTCGAGATGCTCGAGGTAGGAAGCTACGATATAGAAGAGATAGTCGCCAGAGTCCTCGCGCACAGGTCCAACGCGCTCGAGGACGCGGCGAAAGAACCCGGCAGGGCGGACCTGCTCTCTCTCGGAGAACCGCTCGCCGCGGCGCTCGAAAGGGCGTCGGATTACGAGCTGCTCCGGGGCGAGGCGCTCGCAGCGGCGCTTTACGCGCTGGCTCAGGCGGGAGGCGACAAACGCCTGAAAGACAGGGTCTATCGTATATTGACGATAAACGGTCTTCCGTGGAAGTGCAGCGTTCCCGCGGACGACGTCATCGCCGCGCTGCCCTTCGGGGAGGGCGGCACCGCGAGGTTGGTCCTTCCGCGCAAGGTCGGAAGGAGCGAGGTCTGGGAGGCTCCGTCCTCCGAGGCGCGCGAATACATAAAAAGGGGACTCGCGGACTGATGCCGCGGACAGGAGGATAACAGATGGATCTTTCCGAATGCAAAAGAGAACTGAACGCGCTCGACGACAGGCTCATGGAGCTGTTCGGCGAGAGGATGAGCCTCTCTTCCGTCATGGAAGGATACAGGGCCGAGGCAGCCTCCGGCTCCGAAGGCGCCGAAAGGGCCGCGGGGCTTCTCGCGAAGGCTCAGGCGCGTTACGACGAGATAGCGGGCGAGGTAAAGGAGCTCCACGAAAAAACGGCGCGGCTCTCCGCGGTATACCACGAAAAGCTGCGCGAAGCAGGTCTCGACGAGGAAGATGACGATTATGAGGAAGAGGAAGAGGAGGAGGACGGCGCTCCCGCCTTCGACTTCTTCAGCTCCCTTCCGAGGGACTGACGCCGCCGACGAAGAGCCTCTCCAGCAGCGGAGTCAGCACCATGCCGAAGGAGAAACCTCCCAGGACGTCCGTCGGCCAGTGGACGCCGACGTAGATCCTCGAGAATCCCATGAGCAGCATATATATGACGCAAAGAGCGCAGCCGGCGGCGAGCGCTTTTTTCGTGCGCGGATACAGGACCGCGGGGCGGGGCTTCCCGCTCCCGAGGCTCGTGTAGAGCCTTAAGCTCTGTCCCTTCGTGCGGTAATAGTACCAGAGCAGGGCGATGAGCAGCAGGAACGTCGAAAAGCTCGTAAGGCTGTGCCCCGAGGGGAAGCTGAAGCCGTGCTCGCGCACGAGGAACAGCGCCGCGTCGGGCCGCGGCCTTCTGATGATCCTCTTCGATATCTGGTACAGCGTGACCGTCAGCGCTTCGCTGGCGGAGAGAGGTATGCCGTAAGAGAACCGCGTGTCCGGGATGGCGAGCAGCACGAGGCAGACCGGCACGACGGCGTGCCAGTTGCCTGAAAGAGACAACGGAACTAAAACCGCCGACAGCGCGCCGCAGCGGATGCCGAGCACGGCGCTCCTTACGCTCTGGTCGAAGCTCTCCGTCCTTCCGGTCACGACGAGATATGTGAGCAGGGCGAAAAGAACGATCCCTGCGGCCAACAGGCATTTCCTTGAATTTTTCATGCGAATAGTATACCATGAAAAAGCTGGATCAAAAACATACAAGCATACAGATCGCGGACGCCGCGCGCGTCAGGAGGTCCTTTATGGAAAATAAGAAGAACAAGCCGGTGCTCGTCATAATGGCGGCAGGCATGGGGAGCCGCTACGGCGGACTCAAGCAGATAGATCCCGTCGGTCCGAACGGCGAGGTCATCATCGAATACTCGCTCTACGACGCTATGAAGGCGGGCTTCGAGGACGTCATCTGCATAATAAAGAAGGAGATCGAGGAGGACTTCCTCGCCGTCATGAACAGAGGCGCGGCGAAGAAGCTCAACATATCGTACGCCTATCAGGAGATCGGCGATCTGCCCGCGG
>JAEEVI010000113.1 GCA_016287035.1 Bacillota bacterium | reverse complement strand
CCCGACGGCATGTACTTCCTCGAATCGGGCAGCGCCGTCGTCCTCGACCGCGACGGCGAACAGATAAACGTGCTCCGCGAGGGGCAGTATTTCGGAGAATACGCCGTCCTCGCCGGGCAGAGAAGGCTCTCGACTGTGCGCTCTCTGGGACGTACGGTCGTTTTCCGCCTCGGGAACGAGGACATGATGGCTGTCCTGCAGCGCCATCCGGACCTCTACGGCGAGCTGATGAAGCGCGTCTACGGCCAGGTCTCCGGAAAGCATTCGCAGCTGACGGCGCTCTCGCGCATGCAGCGCGGCATACTGCAGGATCCCGAGAACAGAAAGCCTATAAGCCGCAGGCGCCTGCTGATCCAGTACGGCATCCTCGCGGCGTTCTTCGCGGCGTGCGCGGCATTCGTTCCGCGCCATAGCGCCGCGCCCGTATTTCTGCTGCCGCTGGCGCTGATGCTCGTCCACGTGCTGCTGACGCGCCGCACCGTCGAATCGCTCGTGGTGTCGGGCATGCTCGCGGCGCTGCTCATCCACAGGAGCAGCCTTTCGGTGTCCTACACGGACGAGCTCATAAAGACGCTCAGCGATCCGGGCAACGCCTTTACTATAATCGTAATGGCTCTCATGGGCGGAGTCGTGACGCTGATCGAAGCCTCCGGCGCCGTGACGGCGTTCAAGAAGCTCGTCAGCCACAAGATCCGCAGCAAACGCCAGACGAAGCTCGCGATGCTCGGCATCCTCCTCGTGACGGCCATCGACGACTGCCTGAACCTGCTGTGCGCCGCGACGAGCCTCCGCACGGCGTCCGACGAACAGCGCCTGCCGCGCGAGGACAGCGCGCTGCTGCTCAGCTTCCTTCCGACTACGCTCTGCTCGTTCTTCCCCGTCTCGCTCTGGGGCATATTCGTCGTGAGCGCGATCAACGCCGGCGCCGCCGGCCGCGGGTTCGAGCTCTTCTGCGGAGCGATCCCGTTCAACTTCTTCTCGATAATAACGGCCGCCGCGATGCTGGCGTTCTGCTTCGACGCCCTGCCGCGCACGAAAAAGCTCGCGGCCGCGAAAAAGCGCGCGGAAAGCGGCGGGAACCTCTGGCCCGACGGCTCCGAGCGGTATCTCGTCCGCGACGAGGACGAGATCTGGGGAAAGCTCATAAATCTGCTGCTCCCCGTCGTCGTCCTGGGCGTCACCTCTCTGGCGCTGCGCAGCCTCGCGGCCGGCAGCATAGAGCTCGACAGCGCGTGCGGCCTCGTCGCGACCGTCGTCTTCATGTTCTTCCTTTACTGCGCCCAGGGGATAATGTCGCCGGAATCGTTCTTCGAGAACCTGATCTCCGGCATGCAGAGCATGGTCCTGCCGATACTGCTCTACGTCCTCACGATGTGCTTCTCCGCCATGCTCGACCAGCAGGCGATGGGCGCGCTGCTTTCGGACCTCACGGAGCTCCTCGTCCCGCTCGCGAAGTACATCCCGGCCATGCTGTTCCTCATGTTCACGCTGCTGACGACGGCCCTCGGCTCGTCCTGGGCGATGTACGTGATCGGCTTCCCGATCGCCATCCGGACGGCGATGTTCATGGAGATAAGCGTCCCCCTGTGCGTCGGCGCGATCTGCGCCGCGGGCATCGCGGGCGAAAAGAACTGCCTCTTTACCAGCGACGGCCTGACGGTCGGCAACGCCATCGGCTGCGACCCGCGCGCCGTGCTCGGCGTGAGGCTCCCCTACAGCCTCGCCTTTACGATCCTCTCGCTGCTGTTCTACGCGGCAGCCGGGATGATACTGATATAAAAAATACAAAGCCGCCGCAGGCGCTTATAAAAGATGTGATGGCTAAGGCCGTTGAAGGCATCGCGAAAGACGCAGCTCTTGATGCTGCTGTCGGCGCAGTCGATGCTGTTCAAAAAGGGAAAAAAGCAATTGATGACGCGGTTGGGAAAGTCGTAGGTGATAAGGATACTCGTCACTATAAACGAGAACAAAAATATCTGGCAAAGAATCCTGACAGCACCTACCTCATTATTCAGAAGGTCAATGTT
>JAEEVI010000112.1 GCA_016287035.1 Bacillota bacterium | reverse complement strand
CGCGGAGTTCGCCGCGGAGCATATCGAAGACCTTACGCGTGCCCGCGCCAGGCTCGCGGACAGCCGGAGCGTCCTCGTGTTCGACAGCGTAGTGCGCTATAAGCTCACGGGGCGCGTATCGTACCTCCGCGGCTGCGAGACGCCGCCCGCGGAACGCTATCCGCTTCTCGGGATAGGACCCTCCGAGACGTTCGTAGACCTTGGCGCGTATACGGGCGATACCGTCGCTTCGTTCGCGGGATACGCCGGTTCCTGGGAAAGGATATACGCCGTGGAGCCGGAGGCCAGAAATTTCAGAAAGCTCGCCGAAAGCACCGCGGGCATGGAGAACTGCGAGCTGTTCAACATGGCCGTATCCTCGGGGCCGGGCGAGATCGGGCTTTCCGTCGCCGCCGGAAGGGGTAGCGCGGAAGGAAAGGGAAAGGTGCGCAGGGTCCCGTGCGACAGCCTCGACAACATCCTCGCGGGGCGGCGCGCCAGCTTTATAAAGATGGATCTTGAAGGGCAGGAGGAGGCCGCGCTTATCGGGGCTGAGCGGACTATACGCGGCTGTCATCCGAAGCTTCTGATAAGCGCGTATCATAAGAGCAGCGACCTTTGGTCGCTGCCCGATAAAGTGCTCGATATGGATCCTTCGTACAGAATCTACCTCCGCCATTCGCCGTGTCTTCCAGCGTGGGAGATCGACTACCTGATGGTGTAGGGACTACACAGCCGCGAAGATGTGCATGTTGCGCAGCTCGCCGTCCACGATCGAGTCGTTGACGGAATACGCGTGCTTTTCGAGATCTCCGCAGATCGCCTCGGTAAGGCCCTGCGTCTGCAGCTCGTCGATAACGTATCCGGCGATCTCCTGGATCGAATAGAACTTCTCTTCGCTGTATTCCCCGTCGTTGGGAGTCGTGATCAGATATTCGAAGTAAGCCGCCAGCAGCGACAGTTTCTCCTGCCTTCTCAGCGCGCGGAAGCTCCACTTGTAGAAGGGCGTATAGGCGCCGTTCAGGAGCATGCAGGTGTGTATCCCCGCCTTCACGAACTCGGCGATCGCCATCTGCGCCGCGGCGGGCTCTCCGTGCTCGCAGCAGCGCTTATAGTTGTACTGCCCGGCCTGCGCCATCGTGAGGATGGAGCCCGCGAGCTTTTTTCTGCGTATGTCTTCCGGCATCCGCGCCAGCCTCTCTCTTACGCCGCTGAACGCGCCGCTGTCGTCCCTGTAGATCTTTCCGTTAGTGACTTCGAGGATGTACTGCTCCGGGATCGTCAGCCAGTCGGACAGCGTGAGCCTTCCGTCGCTTCTTCCGAGCTTCTGCGTTAGGAAATCCTCCTGACGTATCACGCCGCGGCGGCTGCCGCCGGCGGGGGAGACCATGCTCTTCGAAAAACCCTCGAATTCCTTCGGAAGCTTCGCGTACGCCCGCTCCATGAGGAACGCCGAGCGCCTGTCGACGACGTCTTCTCCGGGTATGAACATGCAGAAGCCCGGCTCGAAGTCGTGGTCGCGCGATATCTCGTCGTCGTAGCCAAGGCATTCGGAGCCGCTCCCGCAGAGCCCTACGGCGATCACGCCCTCGAACTGAGGAAACTGCTCGTGTATCATAGCCTTTCCGAAGGCTTCGTAATATCTTTCGGACAGCTCAAGCCCTGTCATAGATCTCCTCCGATCTTGCGCGAAGCTCCTTCGCGTAGGCGAAATATCCGTAGTAGCTGAAGGTATCGGCGCAGGCGTTCGCCGCGTACGCGTAGTGGACGTTTCGGGCGATCTTTGGCGAATCGAGCAGCTCCTGGGCTCTGTCGAGGCATTCGCATACCTTTCCGTCGGCGTCTTCCGCGCCGAGCTTTGCCTCGTACAGGTCCGCGACGTTGAGCCAGCTTATGGCCTGCTCGATCTGACCGTTTTCGAAGCGGCCCATAGTATCGATCGCCTTCATGAAATACGCCTCGGCCTCGTCGTATCTTCCGCAGCCCGCGAGGGCGAGGGCCATGTTGTTGTACAGGCTCCCGAGCTTCGCGCCCGCGAGGTCTTCGGAAGCTTCGTATATCGCCTTTGCCTTTTCGAACACGGGTATCGCTCTGTCGTGCCTTCCGAAAGCCTGAAAAGCCGTAGCCGCGTTCACGTACACGGTCGCCGCGCTCAGCGTTCCGGCCGCCTGAGGCATGTCCGCGAGCTCTATGGCTCTTTCCGCGCTCTCGACAGCCTTCTCCTCGTCGGGAAGCTTTCTGTAAAGGCCGGCGAGCTCGCTGCGCAGCGACATCTCGCCGCGCGTGTCGCCGAGCATCCGCGCCTCGGAGAGCCAGTAGAGGAGGTGCCTTTCGGCTCCCTTCATATCCCTTTTGGCGAAGTATTCGTCGAGCTTGTCGGTGACGCGCTGCATCGGGACGCTTCCCCTCGGAACAGAAGGGTCCCCGCTGCAGACCGCGCAGCGGGGCTCCTGATAATCTTCTGCCTTTAATGTCTTATCCTGATAGTCCATCTAAAGTGTGTCTATGTATCTGCATGCAGCTATGGCCGCGTACGCGCCGTCGCTGACCGCCGTGGTGAGCTGGCGGAGCGTTTTCGATCTGCAGTCGCCCGCCGCGAAAACTCCCGGCGTCGACGTCTCGCAGTCCTCTCCGCAGTCGAAATAGCCGAAGCTGTTGAGCGGCGCGAGATCCTTGAACGCGTCGTTCTCCGGTATGAGGCCGATCGCTATGAACAGGCCGTCGCAGGGGAACTCCTTCGGGGCGCCCGTCGCGGTCTCCGTCGCGCGGACCGCCTTAAGAGATCCGTTTTCCGTTACGAGCTCCGTGATCTTAAGCCCTGTGTGCGCTTCGACGTTGCTGTTCGAAAAGAGCACGTCCTGCAGCTTCTGTTCGCCCGTAAAATACGGAAGATCCTGCAGCATAACGACTCTGCTGCACTTTCCTGCGAGGAGTATCGCCTCCTGCAGCGCGGAGTTTCCGCCTCCGGCGACGCATACGACGCGGTCCTTGTAGAAGTCTCCGTCGCATACGGCGCAGAAGGATATGCCTTCTCCGACGAGCTCCTTTTCTCCGGGAAGCCCGAGCATCCGGTGCTTTACGCCGGTCGCAAGTACTACGGCCTTAGCCTCGAAGCTGCTGCCTTCCTCCGTCTTTACGATCTTTACGCTGCCCTTATCCTCTACGGCTACGGCCTTTTCGAGCTCGACGTCCGCTCCCTGGCGAAGTATCTGGTCGAGGAAGTTCTCCGCGAACTCGTTGCCGCTCATCTGCAGCGTCCCCGGATAGTTCTCCACCTTGGGGGAGTAGGTTATCTGGCCTCCGAAGCCGTTCTTCTCGAGCACCAGCACGCTCTTTCCGTTGCGGAGCGCGTAGAGCGCTGCCGTCATTCCGGCGGGGCCGCCGCCTACAACTACGATGTCGTACACGGTCTCAACCGGCCTTTCTCGCGCTGAGCCAGCCCTTTATATCCGAGACGCCTCTGTATTTCTCGAAGCCGTCCTTTCTCTCGATGACGAGCGTCGGAGCCTGCTTTACGCCGAACTGTCCGACCAGGTCGGGATGCTCTTCGGCTATGAGCTTTTCGAACGGTATGCCGGCCTTGTCGAGGAGCGCCGCCGCGAGCTTGCAGTTGGGGCAGGTGGGCGTCGCGAACAGGTAGTACTTCGTTCCGTCCTGCGCGGCGGGCGCGGCCGCTCTTTCGGGAGCTGGAGCCTCTTCCTTCGCTGCGCTTTCAGCTCTGCGAAGGTGGGAATTGCCGATGTCGTATACCTTTCTGTCCTTGAACTCCTGGGCCTTTCCGTCGTTCCAGTTCTGGATGGGCCTGTAGTAGCCGGTTATGCGGCTGTAGACCTCTGTCGCCTGGCCGCAGATCGGGCACTTGTAGACTTCGCCGGATATGTAGCCGTGGTCCT
>JAEEVI010000111.1 GCA_016287035.1 Bacillota bacterium | reverse complement strand
GTCTTCGGCGGTCACAGATACGTATGCGAAGCGTTCGACAAAGCCGAAAACAAGGCGATGCTCACGGAAACGCTGCTCGCGGAGTGCCCCGGGACGATCATCGTGTCGGGCATCGGCATGGCTGGCTTCGGCAGCTGCAACGACATCAGGACGGAGAAGCGCTTCGGAAGGCTCTACGTCTGCGGCGACGCTTCGACGGACATAGGCGAAGGGATCGGACTTGCCGCTCCGAGAGTAGCCGTCTGCGCCGGACATCAGGCTAACACGGTAATAAGGCTCATACTGGGCCTGGAGGGATAGAAATGGAAAACGACAAACTTATAATCGCGGGCCGCGAATTCACTTCGAGATTCATACTCGGCTCGGGAAAATACAGCGTCCAGCTCATCGACGCCGCGGTAAAGCAGGGCGGCGCGCAGATGATAACCGTAGCGCTGCGCAGAAACATAATGCCGACGGGTGAGAACATCCTCGACTTCATCCCCGAGGGCGTGACTATACTGCCCAACACCTCCGGCAGCAAGACGGCCGAGGAGGCCATCAGGACGGCGCATCTGGCCAGAGAGCTCGGCTGCGGCGATTTCGTAAAGCTCGAGATCATTCCCGACAGCAAGTATCTTCTTCCCGACAACCACGAGACAGTAAGGGCAACTGAGATCCTCGCCAAGGAGGGCTTCGCCGTCATGGCGTACATGTATCCCGACCTGAACGTCGCCAGGCAGCTCGTCGACGCCGGCGCCGCCGCCGTCATGCCGCTTGCCGCGCCGATAGGCACCAACAGGGGCATCGTAACTAAGGAATTCATTCAGATGATCATAGACGAAAAGCAGGTCCCCGTCATCGTGGACGCCGGCATAGGCCGTCCCAGCCAGGCCTGCGAGGTCATGGAGATGGGCGCCGACGCGGTCATGGCGAACACAGGCATCGCGACCGCGGGAGATATCCCGGCTATGGCCGGAGCCTTCAGGCTCGCGATAGAGGCAGGCCGCACGGCGTATCTTACCGGCATGGGCCGCGTCCTTACCGGAGCCGCTTCGGCCTCAAGCCCCGCATCCGGCGTAGTGGGAAGCAAATGAGAAAGGATCTCGCGCTCGCGATAGAGGAGAACGCCGGAAGGCTCGTCGCCGTCACGGACAGAGAACTGTGCCGCGGGAAGATCGCCGAAAGGGTCGAAAAGCTGGCAAAGCTTGGTATACGCGCGATAATACTGCGCGACAAGGCTTCGTCCGAACAGGAATACCTGAAGCTGGCCGAAAAGGCTATAAGCGTCTGCGAAAACAGCGGAACGGAGCTCATCCTGCACGGGCGCGCGGACGCCGCCAGGCAGCTCGGCTGGAAAAAGATACATCTTCCGCTTTTGGCGCTTGAGGCTTCCGAAGGGACTCTCGAAGGATTCGAAACGATAGGCGCTTCGTGCCACAGCGTCTCCGACGCTCTGCTTGCGAAGAAGCTCGGCGCGACGTATATAACGGCGAGCCATATATTCGAGACTGACTGTAAAAAAGGGCTTAAAGGCAGAGGGCTCGGTTTTCTTGAGGAGGTCTGCTCGAAAGCGGAGCTCCCGGTGTGGGCCCTCGGCGGAATAAGCCCTGCGAATTATAAAATGTGTCTGGAGCGCGGCGCTGAGGCCGCCTGCATGATGTCCGTCTTTATGACAGCACGTCTGCCATAGCGAGGTAGTTTTCCCTGAAGGGCTGCGCCATTTTGAGAGCGTCCGCCAGGTCGAAGTGGACTATCTCGTTCGCGGCGATGCCTATGGCCCTGTTGCGCGAGCCGTCGCGTATAAGCTCTACGGCCTTGTATGCGCAGCTCGTCGCGAGGATCCTGTCGTTCGCGGTGGGGGAGCCGCCTCTCTGCAGATAGCTCAGGACCACGACCTTGGATTCCACGCCCGTGCGCTCCTGTATGAGTTTTGCCATGTCGAAGGGGTCGATGTCGACGCCTTCGGCTTTTATTATTATGTTGTGACGCTTGCCCCTGTTGCGGCCGATTATTATCTTTTTGCAGATCGCCGAGATATCGTAGGGCTTTTCGGGCACGAGTATCGATTCCGCGCCGCCGGCGAGACCGGAGTACAGCGCGATATCGCCGCAGTGGCGTCCCATCACCTCTATTATCGTCGTCCTTTCGTGCGAGGAGGACGTATCCCTTACGTTGCTTATCGCGGAGAGCACGGTGTGGACTGCCGTGTCGAAACCGATCGTAAAGTCAGTGTATCCGAGATCGTTGTCGATAGTTCCCGGAAGGCACATGACGTTCACTCCGCGCTTCGCCAGCTCCAGCGCGCCTCTCATGCTCCCGTCGCCACCGACGATGATGAGCGCGTCGATCCCGAAGCTCTGTATCATCATGACGGCCTTCGAGATGCCTTCCTCCGTCCTGAAGCGGTCGCTCCTGGCGGTCTGAAGTATCGTTCCTCCTCTGTGAAGAATATCCGCCACGGAACTGACGTCCATGTCGCGGATCTCTCCGTCTATAAGGCCTTCGTAGCCGCGCTCGATGCCGCACGCCTCGAAGCCGTTGAAAAGGGCCGTGCGCACCGCGGCTCTGACCGCGGCGTTCATTCCGGGCGCGTCGCCGCCGCTGGTAAGTATTCCGATCTTAGGCATTTTGTCCTCCTTCTGATAACAGGGACTTATATCAGTTATAATAGCACTTAAATAAATGCTTGCAAATCCATAAAAGTATGATAATATACTGGAGAATACGTTATTGTTGAAGAGTGGCTCAGCCACTCTTCTGTGTTTACTTACGGAAGCATGGCTAAGAAAAAGATATCGGATCTCATAGCGGAATGGATGGACGGATTCGGCAGAGACAACGGCTACGAGCTCTCAAGATGCGAATTCGTGAAGGAGGCCGGAAGCTGGTATCTGAGGGTCTACGTCGACAGGCTGCAGGACGGCGCGTACGGTCATATGTCGGCCGGCGACTGCGAGACCGTCAGCAGGTATCTCAGCGAAAAGCTCGACGAAGCCGATCCCATCGAACAGAATTATTATCTCGAGGTATCCTCGCCGGGGCTCGACAGGCCTCTCATATCGCGAAAAGACTTCGAGCGCTTCCGCGGCGAACGGATAGAGATAAGCCTTTATAAGGCGATGGACGGAAAAAAGAAGCTGGAGGGGATTCTCACCGAAAGCGACGACGAGTCCGTCACGATAACGACAGACGAGGGGACCGTCATACAAATCCCCAAAGATAAAGCCGGCAAGATCAATCTGGCTGTTGTGTTCTAGGAGGAATACCAATGAATCAGGAATTTATCGAAGCAATCACCGATCTCGAAAGGGAAAAAGGGATCTCCAAGGAGCTCCTCATCGAGGCGATAGAATCTGCGCTGGTGTCTGCGTACAAGAAGAACTACGGCACCTCCCAGAACGTCAGGGTCAACATCGACAGACAGACAGGAGAGATCGACATATTCATGCGCAGGGACATCGTCGAGGAAGTCGAGGATCCGATGTATCAGGCGAGCCTGGAAGAGGCGCAGGAGATAGATCCCGAGTACGAGCTCGGCGACGTCATCGAATACCAGCTCTCCCCGAGGGATTTCGGACGCATCGCGGCGCAGACGGCAAAGCAGGTCGTCGTGCAGCGCATACGCGAGACGGAGCACAAGATGATATTCGACGATTATTCAGGGCGCCAGACCGAGGTCGTCACAGGCATCGTGCAGAGGATAAGCAACGACACGGTGTTCATCAACATGGGAAGGGCCGAAGGCATCCTCTCCGCGAACGAGCAGATACCCGGCGAAAGATACAGAGTCAATCAGAGGCTCAAGGTCTACATCATGGACGTCAAAAAGACGACCAAAGGCCCGCAGGTCTTCCTTTCCCGCACGCACCCCGGTCTCGTCAAGAGGCTGTTCGAGCTCGAAGTCCCCGAGATACAGGACGGGACCGTGGAGATCAGGAGCATCGCCAGGGAGGCAGGTTCGAGGACTAAGATCGCTGTCTGCACGTACGACGAGAACGTGGATCCGGTAGGAGCGTGCGTCGGAGGACGCGGCGCCAGGGTCCAGGCAGTAGTCGACGAGCTCTCGGGCGAAAAGATCGACATCATCAACTGGAGCGAGGATCCCGGAAAGCTCATAAGCAGCGCTCTCTCGCCGGCCAAGGTCGAGATGGTGCTCATAAACGAGGCCGAAAAGTCGGCGCTCGTAGTCGTTCCGGATTACCAGCTGTCGCTGGCCATCGGCAAGGAGGGCCAGAACGTAAGGCTCGCCGCCAAGCTCTGCAGCTGGAAGATAGATATAAAGAGCCACTCGCAGTTCGATATAAACGAGTACACTCTCCAGAGCGAGGCCGCTTCGGAGACGCCGGACGAGTACGGTGACGTGGTCATCGCCGAGAACGAGGGCGACATCCTTCCGGACGGAACGCCCGAGGCGGAAGAGCTCCCCGCGGCTGAAAAGACCGCGCCCAAGGGCCTTTCGAAGATGAAGAAGGCCGAGCTCATCGAATTCGCCGCGCAGAACGGCATAGAGCTCGACAGCGGAGCGACCAACGCGGCTATGATCGAAGCGATCAAAGCGGCGATGGCGTAGGTAAAGAGTATGGAAAAATATGTTCCCTTAAGACGATGCGTCGGATGCATGCAGCGCAGGCCAAAGAGCGAGCTGCTGCGGTTCGTCGCTTCGGAACAGGGACTTGTCATAGACGAGAGCGGCAAAGCTCAGCGCAGAGGCATATATCTCTGCAAGGACAGTGAAAAATGCCTGCAAATGGCCGTAAAGAGGCGAAAGCTGCCGCAGGAGATCATGAAAGAGCGTCAGGAGGTGTTTTAATGCCAACAACCGAAACAAAGATAGTCAGATCGTCGGCTTCGAAAAAAGAGAACGCCGATAACGGAGAATCGAAAGTAAAGATAAAGGCCGCTGACAAGGCGGTACTCGAGGCTCAGGCTCAGGGCGCCAAAAAGGCGAAGCCTGCGGCTCCGAAGGCGCCGGCTCAGGATGTGAAGCCGGTAGTTCCCGCTGCCGCGAAACCGCTTCCAAAGGCTCAGAGCAAGGCTGTCCAGCAGACCGGAAAGGCATTCCCGTTCGGAAAGCCCATGCCAAAGAGCGCCGTTCCCCAGAACATAGAAAAGGCCGCGAAGGAGGATCAGGAAAAGCAGAAGCCTCCCCAGGACGCTCCCGTCGCAGCGCCTGCCGCCGAAGAGACGAAGCAGGAGACCGCCGCCGTAAATAAGCCGGAGGAAAAGCAGCCCGAGACCGTATACGAGGGAGATCTTCCCAAGATCGGCGTAAAGATCATCAAAAAGGCCGGCGAGCAGCCTGCTTCGGAGGAGAAGAAGCCCGAAAAGAAGGCAAAGACCGCGGCTAAAAAAGAAGAGAACAAGGAAGAAGCGCCTCAGGCTCCGGCGGAAAAGCCGGAAAAGAAAGCCGACAAGGCTCCAAAGTCCAAGAGCGAGGAGCCCGCGAAGCAGGAGGAACCTTCCGTCGACTATACTCCCGGCATCGGCATCAAGATCATACGCAAGGCCGGCACCGACGAGCCCGTAAAGCCCGTGACTCCGAGCAATGTGATACGCCACGAGGACCAGAAGCCCAAGGAGAGAAAGCCCAAGGAATTCGTCGGAAGAAAGAAGCCGGATCAGGGCGGACAGACCGGTCAGCCTCCGCGCAAAAAGCAGGACGGCTCCCAGCGTCCCGCTCCCGCCGGCCGCAGAACGGAAGGCGGAAAGCTTTCTGTCGCTTACACGGCAAGCAGCGATCAGTCCTCGGGCGCCAAGGGCGGCCGCAAGGAGAAGAAGC
>JAEEVI010000110.1 GCA_016287035.1 Bacillota bacterium | reverse complement strand
GTGTGGGCTCGCCGTTTTACGCGTCCTTCATATCGTTCTCTGTTTCTCTCGTATTTCTGGTCTTTCTGCTGACCGTAACGGGGCAGGGACTTTCGCTTAAGCTCCCGCCCTTCGGACAGGAACCCTTCTGGATATACTGCAGCGGCGCCATGGGCGTCATATTCCTTACGGGGAACATACTGCTCTTCGCCGGTCTGGGCGGAGTGCAGACGGTCGTCCTCACCGTGTTCGGGCAGATAATGACGGGCCTTCTCATAGATACGTTCGGGCTGTACAGGAGCGCTCAGCTTCCGCTGACGGTCTGGCGCGTCGCCGGAGCCGTCATAGTGTTTGCCGGCGTCGTCGCCGTCTCCCTTGCCAAGGGCGGGGATAAGGGCGGCCAGTCCGGAAAAACGCCCGGGATCTGGCCCCTCAGGTGCCTCGGCGTTTTCGCCGGGTTCCTCAGCGCCTCGCAGGCCGCTATAAACGGGCGTATGGGACAGGTCCTCGGCTCGTCCCTCAAGGCTACGTTCTTCTCGTTCATCGTCGGGGCCGTACTGCTGCTCGTCATAAGCTGCGCCGTTTTCCTGCTCGGGCGCGGCAAAAGCGAAAGCTCCGCCACGATCGGGGAGAGGCTGAAAGGCCCCTGGTGGATGTGGCTCGGAGGTTTCCTGGGCGTCATATACGTCTTTTCCAGCGCGTTCATAACTCCCATCCTCGGGGCCGGAATGGCGATGATCCTGGTGCTCACAGGGTCGACCTCCTCCGGGCTCATCATCGACCATTTCGGGCTGTTCGACGCGCCGGTAAAGAAGATCAACATAAAAAAGATCGCGGGCGTCGCGATGATAATCGCAGGCGCCGCGATGATAAGGCTCTTGTAGCAGTAAGTCCGTTTGAGACCTGCGGAATGCCGCGGGTCTTTTTTTACGCGCAGACGTCCGCTATCAGCATGGCGATCATTACCGCCGTGTCGATGAGCGCGTCGACCGAGACGTATTCGTCGGGTCCGTGCATGTTCGTGTCCATGCCTTCCGGTTCGGCGCCGAACGCTATGCCGCGCTCGGTAAAGTGCGCGTAGGAGGATATGCCGATCGACTGGCAGTATCCTTTTTTGCCCGTGACCTCCTCGTATATCCCGAAGCACTTCTGAATGAGAGGATAGTCTTCCGGGACAGCGTGCGGCTCGTCGAATTCGTACTCGAAGCGCATGCCGTTCTCCGCCAGCCTGTCTCTTATGACGTCGATCGTGTTCTCCTTCGTCATGAGGAGGCTCGTTCTTGAATCGAACTTAGCGTAGAGCGACGACGGACCTATATCGAGAATGTCGAGCGACATGGTGGTGTCGCCGGCCTTTTCGTCGCGCAGGGCTATGCCGAGCGCGTCACCGTCGTGATCGCCGTACGGGAATAGCGCAGAGAGCTGCCGGAGCGCTTTGATCTGTTCGTTCTCCTTCAGATCAAATGAGCAGATGAGTTCCATAAGAGCAGTAACGGCGTTGTTGCCGTCGCGGCATCTGGCGCAGTGCGCACCTGTTCCTACGGCTTTGATCGTCAGGACGTCCTGGACCTGCGAAATGTCGAAGACGATCCCTGTCCGCTCCGACGCTCTCTTTGCTGCTGCTTCAGCGGCGTCCGCGCTTATTCCGCGCAGCGCCGATTCGGCGCCCGCCGGGACCATGTTGGTCGCTATGCCGCCCTTTATATAGAGCAGCGCGCTTTCCGGATCGGCGTCGAAGTCCTTGAATATCTCGCCCCTGAACTGACCCTTTTCCACGTTGGTGACGGGGTACTTAAGGTCCGGAGCGATCGTGAATTCAGCTTCCTCTTCTGTATTGTGATAGTGCTTTATGTCTATGAAATCTGTCTCTTCGTCCGTTCCGGCGATTATGCGCACGTTGTGCTTCACCGGTATCCCCAGCTCCTTTACGGCCTTCACGGCGTAGAGCGCGGCAACGGCGGGCCCCTTGTTGTCGGAGGCGCCGCGCGCGTATATCATCCCGTCCTTGAGAACGGGCGAGAAGGGCGACGTTACCGTCCATCCGCTGCCGCCCTTGACGACGTCGATGTGGACGATGATGTCGAGCTTTTTGTCGTTCTCCCCGAACAGGTCGCCCGACATCATGTAGTTGTCGTAGGTCTTTACTGTAAGTCCGCTCTCCCTCATGAGGTCCGCGTACTCTTCGAGGCCCTTGAGCGCTCCCGGACCGAACGGCGCGCCTTCCTCCGCGGGGAGCTTCGACGAATCGATGCCGCAGAGGTTGACGACGTCGCGGACGATGAGACCGCGGCGCGACTTTATATATTTTTCGATGTCTTCGCGGTATGCGTTCATAACTGCCTCCTACGCGTTCTTCGCGAGGTATTCCGCGGCGCACTCCGCGAGATACGCGCTCGCGAGATCGAGCGTATCCTCGTCGACGACGAATTTCGTGTGATGGTTCGCGTAGACCATTCCGGTCTCCTCGTTCCTCGCTCCTATGTGGGCGAAGTGGGAGGGGATCCTGTCCATATACGCCGTAAAGGATTCGGACGCGGTAACGGGAGCC
>JAEEVI010000109.1 GCA_016287035.1 Bacillota bacterium | reverse complement strand
TCGCCGTCCTGCGCCGCGCCCTTTTCGGGCAGTCCGGCCATGACGGGCGCCGCCAGCGCGTAGTCATAATACATCCCGGTGAGTCCAGGCTCCTTCATCTTCACGCTCTGGACGCCGAACAGCACGTTCGTCGAAAGGATGATGCGGTCGTCCGTCTCGCTCACCTGGAGATAGTTATATATCGATTCGCCCTCGTAGCTGAGGTTGCCGGCCCAGAAGGCGAAGCTCCCGGAATGGCCGAGCAGCGTGCACAGGACGAACAGCACGCCGGCTATGGCGCAGGCTCTCGCGCTCGCCTTAGCGCTTATGAAATACACGAGCCCGAGCGCGAGCAGTATGCCTGAAAAGATCAGGAACGTGACGGCCGTGCCGACCGCGGGGATCGTCACGAACGTCGGAAGGAACGTTCCGATTATGCTGCCGATCGTGTTGCACGCGCCGAGCCTGCCCACAACGGAAGCGCTGTCGTCGAGGCTCCCCATGGTGTACTTGACGAGCGACGGCGTTACGGTCCCCAGCAGGAAGAGCGGGAACACGAATATGACCATGCACGCTATGAAGGCCGCGATGATCAGGAAGTTCGTGTCGATCGCGATTATGAGCAGCCCCGAGATACCCAGGATTATATACTTTCCCACGACCGGGATCGCCGCGATCCATACGGCCGCGACGAGTATGCGCCTGTAGAGCTTATCGGGGTCGGGATCCCTGTCGGCGGAGCGGCCGCCGTAGAGGTTTCCGAGCGCCATGGCTATCATTATCGTCCCGATGATTATCGTCCAGACGATCTGCGACGACGAGAAATACGGAGCCAGCAGGCGGCTGGCGCCGAGCTCGACGGCCATGACGGACATCCCCGCGAAAAATTCCGTGAGGTACAGATATGCTTTATTCTTTAAGATCGGTCTTTCTTTCATCTGAAGGCCTTCGTCAGTCTGAGATATTGAACGCGCAGATGCGGGCGACCTTTCCGTCCTTCATCTGCAGCACGAGGTTCGCCCCCATGTCGCCGTCGAAGTAGTCGCTCTGTCCGGGATCGCCGAGCACGCCGTGATTATAGTAATAGCAGTCGTCGCCCAGATCGGGGCGCCACGGAGGAGTGCCGTGCTTCATCTCGGGGTACGCCTTTTCGACGTCCGCGCGGGAGTCGCCGATCCTTACGCCCCTCGGGGTCCTGGCGCCGGGCAGGTCCGTCTCGAGGCTGACGTTCGTCATCCTTCCGGATATGCTCCTGAAATACCCGATGCCCCGCACCTCTCCGCCGAGGCCGAGATACTGGAAGTTGTACCACTTGTCGTCCTCGCCGTAGCCGCCGTCGACGGCGAACTCCTCGCGCGAGGCGATATCGAACATGTCCTCGGAGTCCTCGAGGCCCGGTCCGTAGAAGACGCCGCTGCCGTCGAAGCCGATCATGACCTCGAGATCGAAGACCGTAAAGTCGCCCCAGTACTCGGGGCCCATGCCGTATTCCGAAAGCCGCTCTATCTGATCCTCGAGGGAGCTCATCGCGCCCGACGCGAGCTCTCTGTACGGCATCAGCCTGTCCTCTCCGGGCTGCGGCGCGCGGACGTCGTCCTCGCTGAAATAGCCGGCGCACGCGATATAGTCCAGGTCCTTGAAGGAGTAGGCGTAGACGCCGAACAGCGGCCCGGGAGCCTTCGCGGAGGGCCTGTACCAGCCGTCCGCTATCTCCTCGAAGCACTCCGCCGTCTCACCGTACAGGACCGGATCGTAGTTTATGATGTATGAGACTCTGTAGAGCTCGATCGACTTCGCCGCCGTGACGGTCCCCGCGCTGGCCATGCCCAGATCCAGCGGATCTATTCCGCACACGCGCACGACGCAGCTGCCGACGCCGAGCTCCCCGGCCGTCTTCATCGCCGCGCCCTCCGCCCAGCGGAGCATCCTGAGCCCGTCCTTATCCGACGCTGTGAGCACCTCGACGCCTTCGGGCAGCTCCACGTATCTTTCCTGTTCCGCGGCCTCCGCGCCGCCCGGCTCCGTCTCCGCCGTTCCGGCCGCATTGCCTGCCGCGTCACTGCCGCCTTCCGGCGCTTCCGCACCGTTTCCTGCCGCACTGTCCGCCGCACCTCCGGCCGCTCCCGCGCCGGATCCAACCGCATTGCCTGCCGCGTCCTTGCCGCTTTCCGACACTCCCGCACCGGATCCAACCGCATTGCCTGCCGCATCCTTGCAGCTTTCCGACACTCCCGCACCGAGTCCAGCCGCATTGCCTGCCGCGTCTCCTGCCGCTCCCTGCGTCGCGGCCGTCTGGCTTCCCGCCGGCGCTCCCTGCGCCGCGCCTCCGCAAGCCGCGAGCGCGAGCATCGCGGCCACTGTCATTATCGCGATGATCTTTTTCATTTCAGATCTTTTCCTCGTTTGTATCCGCAGATCGATATTTGGATAATAGCATATCATACATCGGGCATTTTTTCCATCGGTCGCCGCGCCGCTTGACGGCCCTGTCCGCACCCCCGCCCCTGCCCGCACTCTCTCCTGCGCCCGCGCTCTCTCCTGCGCCCACGCTCTCTCCTGCGCCCACGCTCTCTCTTGCGCCCGGCTTCCCGCAGCACCAGGTACCCGCGTCAGGATTTCTACCGCGTCCGACTTTCCGCAGCGTTTTCTTGTTTACATATTTTACCATTTGCGTTATAGTATTATCGCTTAGTGATGCTGCCGCGTCCGGCAGAATATGCTGCGCGCTCATTTCGAAGGCAGTCACCCCGCCCTAAAACCGCGAAATGGACACTTTAACGGTAAGATCGCATTTTTGTCCATAAAATGACCTCATTTCATGGACAAATGTCGAAAATATCCTGTCTACTGTCCATATCGAGCCTTGGAAAGACCGTAAAGGCCGGATCGACGGCAATAACAGCAGAAAAATGCGACGCCATATAGACAGACCGTCACAAAACGACGCGATTTGTCCATATCGGCAGAAAACAGACGGAATAATGTTACAGATACGAGCAGAAATGGAAGGATTATGGACAAAAGCGACGATTTTGGCGAATACTGTCCATAATGAACTCGAGCGATGCCCGGAGGGGCGCGTCATCTCAGCCATAATAAACGGAAAGCCGGGCTACATCCGCATAACCTACGAGGGCGGCAAGCGCGTCAGGAAAGTGATAACCTCGGACAGCGCGCTGGTCCGTGCGCTCCTGCGGCGCGAGCTCCTCACGAACGAGCAGGACCTGCTCGCGCGTTCACTGAAAGCGCTGGCGCGGGCGCTCGAAGAGATGCCCGGGGATGACCGGGGCCAGATCCTGCGCCGCATGATGGACAAGCACCCGCAGCTGGAATTTGAAGAGGTCCGGGCGCTGATGGACGGCGGCGCGGAAGACGGGGACTGGGCGCGTCAGCCTTACGAGCAGCTCGGGTCCTATCCGGAGGGAAAGACGCAGATAACGAGCAGGGGCCTGCGCGTAAGGTCCAAATCCGAGCTCATGATCGCGGAAGCGCTGTACGATGCCGGGATCCGGTTTCGCTACGAGCAGATCCTGCACATAGGCGACGCGGGCTACGCGCCGGATTTCACGATAAAGCGGCACGACGGCAAGCTTATGTATTGGGAGCACTGCGGCAGGATGGCGGACCGGAGATACTTTGACCGCCACTTCAACAAGCTGCGCTCTTACTTTTCAGCGGGGATAGTGCCATGGGACGATCTGATCATAACGTATGACAGTCTGGAAGGAAGCGTCGACATGCGGGACGTGCGGTCGGTCATCGAGCGCAGGCTCCTTGTGTTCTGAACAGGCAGGCGTGATCTTCGACCGGCGCCCGGGCGCGTTTCGAGCAGGCAGACGAGCCTCGTTAGTGACGACCGGCGCTTGACGTCCCGCGATCGCTGAGATTGACAGCCTGCGGCTGGCGCTTGACGCCCCGCGCCCGCGCGGTTTATATTCAAGACGACTCATCCGGCGGCGCGCGCCGTGACCGCGGCGACCATCCCGGCCGGCCGGACAGCGAAACGGAAAGGAGAGCGGAAACATGAAGACCCGCCTTGTTCATCAGAATTACAACGTCACGGACCTCGGACGCTCGCTCGCGTTCTACGAGGAGGCGCTCGGCCTCACCGAGCAGCGCCGCAAGACCGCGTCGGACGGTTCGTTCATACTCGTCTACGTCGGGAACGAAAAGGCGGATTTCCAGGTGGAGCTCACCTGGCTAAGGGACCATCCCCAGCCCTACGACATCGGCGAGGAGGAGTTCCACACCGCCGTCAGGGTCGACGATATGGAAGAAGCGCACGCGCTCCACGAGATGATGGGCTGCATATGCTTCGAGAACCACGATATGGGGATCTACTTCATAAAGGATCCGGACGGATACTGGATCGAGATCCTGCCGGAAAACGAATAGGCGGCGCCTCAGGCCGAGCGCAAGGATAGCGGTTCGGACAACGCCGGCCGCCGGGCAGGCAGCCGGACCGCCTCAGGCCGAGCGCTGCACGCCGTAAATGCCGGCTATTATCATCGCGCAGAAAAGAAGGCCGGCGGCGGAGAACGGCTCGTCGAGCAGAACGGCTCCCGCGAACACGGATATGACAGTGGCGAGGTTCGCGAACACGGCCACCTTCACCGCAGGCATGCTCGTGAGTATGAACGACGACAGGAAATAGCTCGCGACGGAGCAGCCGAGAGCGAGGAACAGCAG
>JAEEVI010000108.1 GCA_016287035.1 Bacillota bacterium | reverse complement strand
TCCATATATCCTCCGGGCGCTCTTAAGCGCGCGCGGACAGGTCAGGCGGGATCTCCCGCGCGGCTGTCCGATTTTTGAAAACGTTTGCACTTTTCCTGCATTTTACATCAGAAGCGCGCTGTTTGCAAGCGGCGGACCGCACGGATCCTCTTGACAACATACCCATAGGGGGTATATTATCGTGTCGGTCGGAGGGCGCGGAACGCCCGGGAGGAGATCATGGAGCAGGACATACGCGCGGAAATGGCGTGCTGCGGCGCGCGGCACAAGGAGCGCGCGCTGGAAGAGATAAAGTCGCTCGCTAACAGGCTCAGCAGGATCGAGGGGCAGGTGCGCGGGATAAAGAAGATGATAGAGGACGGCGCTTACTGCACGGACGTCCTCATGCAGTCAGCCGCCGTCAGCGCGGCGATGAACTCGTTCAACAGGGAGCTTCTCGCGAGCCACATCAAGACGTGCGTGGCCGACGGCATCAGAGGCGGAGACGACGAGATAATAGACGAGCTCGTCGGGCTCCTTCAGAAGCTCATGAAATAGCGGGCACGGTTTGGACAGGAGGCCGGATTTGGAACAGTATATAGTTACGGGAATGAGCTGCGCGGCCTGCAGCGCGAGGGTCGAAAAGGCCGTGTCGGGCGTGGAGGGCGTATCGTCGTGCTCCGTCAGCCTGCTCACAAACTCGATGGCCGTCGAAGGCACGGCGTCCCCGCAGGACGTTATAAAAGCCGTGACCGACGCGGGATACGGCGCGTCCTTAAAGGGCGCGGGCGGCTCGGCGGCAAAGGGCGCAGGTCTCAGCGCGAATCTCAGCGCCGGAGAAGAAGCTCTCGCGGACCGCGAGACGCCGGTCCTCAAGCGCAGGCTGATCGCCTCGATCGGATTTCTGCTCGTCCTCATGTATTTTTCGATGGGCCATTCGATGCTCGGCCTGCCGATCCCCGCGTGGTTCGAGGGGAACCATACAGCGATCGGGCTGGTCCAGCTGCTTTTGGCGGCCGTCGTCATGGTCATAAACCAGAAGTTCTTCGTGCGCGGCTTCAGGGGGCTTATTCACAGGGCTCCGAACATGGATACGCTCGTCGCGATGGGCTCCGCGGCCTCTTTCGCGTGGAGCGTATACGTGCTCTTCGCGATGACGAAAGCCGTCCAGACCGGAGACGCCGCTTCCGCGGCGGAGCACGCGCATCACTTCTACTTCGAGTCGGCCGCGATGATCCTGACGCTGATAACCGTCGGGAAGATGCTCGAGGCCAAGAGCAAGGGAAAGACGACGGACGCCCTGAAGAGCCTCATGAAGCTCGCGCCTAAGACAGCCGTCGTGGTCCGCGGAGGCGAGGAGGTCGAGGTCGGGATCGAGCAGGTGATGATCGGCGACGTGTTCGCGGTGCGCGCGGGGGAGAACATCCCCGTCGACGGCGTCATAGTCGATGGTACGGCTGCCGTCAACGAAGCAGCCCTTACGGGCGAGAGCATCCCTGTCGACAAGCAGGCGGGCGACAGCGTTTCGGCGGCTACGATAAACCAGGCCGGCTATATACGCTGCAGGGCGACCCGCGTCGGCGAGGACACTACGCTCTCGCAGATAATAAAGATGGTATCCGACGCCGCGGCGACGAAGGCTCCGATCGCGAAGATAGCCGACAGGGTCG
Organism: Bacillota bacterium; assembly: GCA_016287035.1. Taxonomy (GTDB): domain Bacteria; phylum Bacillota; class Clostridia; order Peptostreptococcales; family Anaerovoracaceae; genus UBA1764. Next base: position 489 of record JAEEVI010000108.1, on the reverse strand, counting down.
CGGGCGTGTTCGTTCCCGCGGTCATCGGGATCGCGGCGGTCACGGTCATAGTCTGGCTGCTGTGCGGGCAGACGTTCGGATACGCGCTCGCAAGAGGCATATCCGTGCTTGTCATAAGCTGTCCGTGCTCGCTCGGTCTGGCGACGCCGGTGGCGATAATGGTAGGCGGCGGCATGGGCGCGAAGAACGGGATACTGTTCAAGAACGCCGTCGCGCTGGAGAATACCGGAAGGACGCAGATCGTCGCGCTCGACAAGACAGGAACGATAACGAAGGGCGAACCTGTCGTCACGGATATCGTGCCTTCGGAAGGCGTCTCCGAGGCGGCGCTGCTCGAAGCGGCGTACGCGCTCGAGGCGAAGAGCGAGCACCCGCTCGCGAAGGCCGTCGTCGCGAGGGCGGAGGAGCTCGGCATGACGCCGCTTGCAACGGAAGACTTCGAGATCCTTTCCGGAAGCGGTCTGCGGGCGGTATGCGGAGGCCGCGCGC
>JAEEVI010000107.1 GCA_016287035.1 Bacillota bacterium | reverse complement strand
GGCATGATGGAGGTATTCAGGGGCCATGCCTAAAAGGAAGGATATAAAAAAAGTGCTCGTCATCGGCTCCGGCCCGATCGTCATAGGTCAGGCCGCCGAATTCGACTACGCCGGCACGCAGGCATGCCTGGCGCTGAAGGAAGAGGGCTGCGAGGTCGTCCTCTGCAACTCGAACCCCGCGACGATAATGACGGATACGGCGATAGCGGACAAGGTCTACATGGAACCGCTGACGCTCGAATTCATCGCAAAGATAATACGATATGAAAGACCGGACGCCATACTTCCGGGCATAGGCGGCCAGACGGGGCTAAATCTGGCCATACAGCTCGAAAAGAAAGGCATACTCGCGGAATGCGGCACGGAGCTGCTCGGGACCGATAGCGGCTCCATAGAGGCCGCGGAAGACCGCGAAAAGTTCAAGGAGCTGTGCGAGAGGCTCGGAGAGCCGGTACTGCCCTCCTCGACCGCCCATACCGTCGAGGAAGGACTGAAAGCGGCGGAGAGCATAGGCTACCCGGTGGTCCTCCGGCCGGCCTTTACGCTCGGAGGAACGGGCGGCGGCTTCGCGCAGGACGAGGAGGAGTTCGTCCCGCTCATGAAGAACGCCCTCGAGCTGTCGCCGGTCGGCCAGGTCCTGATCGAAAAGAGCGTAAAGGGCTTCAAGGAGATCGAATACGAGGTCATGCGCGACAGCAGCGATACGGCCATCGCCGTCTGCAACATGGAGAACCTCGACCCCGTAGGGATCCATACAGGCGACTCGATAGTCGTCTGCCCTTCACAGACTCTGACGAACAGGGAGTATCACATGCTAAGGAGCAGCGCGCTGAAGATCATACGCGCGCTGAAGATCGAAGGAGGCTGCAACGTCCAGTTCGCGCTGGATCCGCGGTCGTTTCAGTATTACCTTATCGAGGTCAACCCGCGCGTGTCGCGTTCCTCCGCGCTCGCGTCAAAGGCGAGCGGCTATCCGATAGCGAGAGTTTCCGCGAAGATCGGCATCGGGATGACGCTCGACGAGATAAAGCTGGCGAACACGCCCGCCGCGTTCGAGCCGTCGCTCGATTACGTCGTGACGAAGCTCCCACGCTTTCCGTTCGACAAGTTCGCGGACGCGAACAATACGCTGTCGACGCAGATGAAGGCTACGGGCGAGGTCATGAGCATCGGAAGGACCTTCGAGGAGAGCCTCCTGAAAGGCATCCGGTCGCTTGAAAACGGCGCGTATCACCTGCGTCTTGCCAAGTTCGACGGAATGGACGAAAGCGGGCTGCTCGGATATATCGGCGAAGGCACGGACGACAGGATATTCGCCATAGCGCAGCTGCTCAGGCTGGGCTGCGGCGCGGAGAGGATAAACGAGGCGACGGGCATCGACTGCTTCTTCATCCGCAAGCTGCGGAACATCGTCGCGGAGGAAAAGATCCTCAGAGACAGCAAAGGAGATCTGCGGGAGCTCGCGGAGGCAAAAAGGCTCGGCTTTTCCGACAGGGAGATCGCTGAGCTGTGGAACGAGGACGAGGCGTATATATTCGGCCTTCGCGCGAAGAACGGCATCCTTCCGGTCTACAAGATGATCGACTCCTGCGCGTCGGAATTCGAGAGCTACATCCCCTACTTCTACTCGACTTACGAAGAAGAGAACGAATCGGTCGTTTCGGAAAAGAAAAAGATAATAGTCCTCGGCTCAGGCCCGATACGCATCGGGCAGGGCGTCGAATTCGACTATTCCACGGTCCACGCCGTCCAGACGATAAAGCGGGCCGGCTACGAGGCGATAATAATCAACAACAATCCGGAGACGGTGTCAACGGACTACACGTGCTCCGACAAGCTTTATTTCGAGCCGCTCTTCGCGGAAGACGTGATGAACATCATAACGCTCGAAAAGCCCGTCGGCGTCATAGCGACGCTCGGAGGCCAGACGGCGATCAACCTTGCGGACTCGCTGCACGAGCGCGGCGCCGTCATACTCGGTACGGACTGCGAGGCGATAGACCGCGCGGAAAACAGGGATCTGTTCGAGAAGCTGCTGCTGTCGCTCGGGATACCGCAGCCCGAAGGAAGAGCCGTCACGAGCATCGAGGAAGGGGTCGGGGCGGCCCGGGAGATCGGATATCCGGTCCTGGTGCGCCCGAGCTTTGTCCTCGGAGGCCGAGCGATGCAGATAGTTTCAAAGGAAGACCACATGCGGGAATACCTCAGGACCGCCGCCGCGATAGACGAGGACAAGCCGGTGCTCGTCGACAGGTACATCCGCGGCAAGGAGGTGGAGGTCGACGCCGTCTGTGACGGAAAGAACGTGTTCGTGCCGGGCATCATGGAGCTCGTCGAGAGGACGGGCATACATTCGGGCGATTCGATAAGCGTTTATCCGTCGTACAGCCTCTCGGAAAAGGTAAAGGAAACGATACTCGACTACACCGAAAAGCTCGGGCTCGGGATAGGCATAAAGGGGCTCTTCAACATCCAGTTCATCGTCGATCCGTCCGAAAACGTCTACGTGATCGAGGTCAACCCGCGCTCGTCGCGTACGGTGCCCTTCCTCTCCAAGGCGACAGGCTTCAGCCTCGCCGATATCGGAACGCTCGCGATCCTGGGAAGCTCGCTGCGCGATCAGGGGATAACCGTCAGATACCCGGAGGAGAAAAAGCGGCATTACGTAAAGGTGCCCGCCTTCTCGTTCTCGAAGCTTCGCGGGATGGACGCGTATCTGTCGCCCGAGATGAAATCCACGGGCGAAGCGATCGGCTACGACAAAATGCTCCACAGGGCGGCCTACAAGGCGCTCCTCGCGTCGGGGCTCACCCTGAAGAACTACGGAACGGTGCTGGTGAGCGTCGCCGACGAGGACAAGGAGGAGACCGTCCCCCTGATACGGAGATTCTACGACATGGGCTTCAACATCGAAGCCACGACGCTCACGGGGGAGGTGCTCAGGGCGAACGGTATACGGACGAGGATACTCGGAAAGCCGAGCGAGGGGAGCGAGGAGGTCCTCGACTCGATCCGCGCCGGTTACGTGAGCTACGTGATCAACACCCGGGCGATCCTTTCCGGGCTGCATTACGGCGACGGCGTCGCGATACGCCGGTGCGCCGCTCAGAACAACATAACGATGCTGACATCTCTGGATACGGTGCGCATGGTCCTGGACGTGCTCGAAGAGATGACGCTCAGGGTATCGACGATCGACGCGGAATAAAAGGAGGATCGATATGCACTTCACAAAGATGCACGGACTCGGAAACGATTATCTTTACGTATACGGCGAAGTCCCCGAAGACGCCGCGGAGATCTCCCGCAGGCTGTCGTCGCGCCATTTCGGCGCGGGCTCCGATGGAATGATATACATATCGCCGTCGCGGAAGGCCGATTTCCGGATGAGGATATTCAACGCGGACGGCAGTGAAGCGATGATGTGCGGCAACGGCATCCGCTGCGTCGGCAAATTCGTTTACGACAAGGGCTATACCGACAAGACGCACCTTACGATCGAGACGCTTTCGGGCGTCAGGACGCTTGATCTGACGGTAAGAAAAGGCTGCGTACGGGCCGCTTCCGTGGATATGGGGACGGCCGCGGCAGGCGACGAGCTGACGCTGGACGCGTGCGGCGAAAAGATCGTCTG
>JAEEVI010000106.1 GCA_016287035.1 Bacillota bacterium | reverse complement strand
CTCTCAGGAGATCAACACCCCCATCAGCCTCAACCGCGTCCTTTGGGAGACGAGTGGCCACTGGGACCACTACAAGGAGAACATGTACTTCACCCAGATCGACGAAGAGGACTACGCCGTCAAGCCCATGAACTGCCCCGGCACTATCCTCGTCTATGATCTTGAGCCGCACTCCTACCGCGACCTGCCCATGCGCTGCGCAGAGCTCGGCAACGTCCACCGGCATGAGCTGTCCGGCGCCCTGCACGGCATGTTCCGCGTTCGGGCTTTCACCCAGGACGATGCCCACATCCTCCTCGCCAAGGAGCAGATCAAGGACGAGGTCATCCGCATCGCCCAGCTCTTCGACGAGGTCTACAGCCTCTTCGGCCTGCCCTACACCATTGAGCTGTCCACCATGCCAGAGGATCACATCGGCTCCGTGGAGGACTGGGACGTGGCCACCGCCGCTCTCGCCGACGCCATCACCAGCATCGGCAAGGAGTACATCGTCAACCCCGGCGACGGCGCCTTCTACGGCCCGAAGCTCGACTTCCACATTGAAGACTCCCTGGGGCGCACCTGGCAGTGCGGCACCATCCTCGTGTACGAGCTCGAACCGCACAGCTACAAGGATCTTCCGCTCCGCTACGCAGAGCTCGGACACGTCCATAGGCACGAGCTCTCCGGCGCGCTCCACGGCATGTTCCGCGTCCGCGCGTTCACGCAGGACGACGCGCACATACTCCTGGCGAAGGATCAGATAACCAACGAAGTCACTCAGATAACAAAGCTAATAGACGAGATCTACGGAGTCTTCGGGCTTCCGTACAAGATCGTCCTCTCGACGATGCCCGAGGACCACATCGGCACCCGCGAGGACTGGGAAAAGGCGGAGAACGCTCTCGCTGACGCCATCACCTCGATCGGAAAGACGTACGAGATCAACCCCGGCGACGGCGCGTTCTACGGTCCCAAGCTCGACTTCCACGTGACCGACTGCCTCGGAAGGGTATGGCAGTGCGGAACTATCCAGCTCGACTATCAGCTCCCCGGACGCTTCGACCTCGAATACATCGACAGCAATTCAGAAAAGCAGACGCCCGTCATGATCCACAGGGTCGTGTTCGGCTCCATCGAGCGCTTCATCGGCATAATCACGGAGCATTTCGCGGGCGCGTTCCCGACGTGGCTGTCGCCGGTGCAGGTAAAGATCCTGCCAGTCACCGACAGGGCGAACCAGTACGCGGAGAGCGTAAAGTACATGCTCGAATCGTCCGGCTTCCGCGTCGAGATCGACACGCGCAACGAGAAGGTCGGAAAGAAGATCCGCGACGCGCAGATGGAGAAGATCCCGTACATGGTCGTCGTGGGCGACAGGGATATCGAGAACAACACCGTATCGCCGCGCAGCAGGGTCGACGGAGACCTCGGCGCGATGGGCATCACGGAGTTCACTCAGCTCCTCACCAAGGTCGTGAGCAGCAAGAGCATAAAGTAGGCCAAAGCGAATACAGGGGCGGAGCCGCGCGGCTCCGTCCTTTTCGTTTTTTTTGAAGCCTTCCGGCGCTCCCGAAAAAACGCTTGACAGTGTATTATGTGGAGTAGTACACTTAATACACAAAGGGGGTATTCCGCACATGTTTCAGCTGGATCTTAAAAGCAAAAGATCCATATACGAGCAGATAGTCGACGGGATCAAGCGGATGATCATCAGCGGCGAGCTTGCGGCCGGGGCGAAGATACCGTCCGTAAGGGAGCTCTCCGCGGGGCTCACCGTCAATCCGAACACGATCCAGAAGGCCTTCAGGACTCTCGAGCAGCAGGGCTGGATCTACACGGTGCCGGGCAGGGGCAGCTTCGTCAGCGGCAGCCATCAGCCGGATCCGGACGATCAGAAGGTGCTCCTCGACAGCGTCGAACGTTCCGTAAAGGAACTGCTGTTCTCGGGGACCTCGCCGGATACCATCAGAAATTTCGTCGACAGGATAATCTCAGAAAGGAGTGGCAAGGAATGATACATGTTGAAGATCTTCACAAAAGCTTCGACGGCTTTCCCGCGCTCGACGGCCTCTCTCTGAACGTGGAGAAGGGCTCCGTATATGGACTCATAGGCGTCAACGGTTCGGGCAAGACCACGTTGATAAAGCATCTTACAGGCATACTCAGGCAGGACAGCGGCGTCGTTCAGATAGACGGTCAGGACGTCTACGACAACGCGGACGTAAAGGCGCGCACGGGCTACGTTCCCGACGAGCTGTATTTCTTCCCGGGGTACGATCTAAAACACATGGCCGCCTTCTACAAGGGCGTCTATCCGAAATGGGACGGAGCGCGCTTCGAGGAGATGACCGGCCGCTTCGGGCTTCCGAAGGACAGAAAGATCGGAAGGTTCTCCAAGGGCATGCAGCGCCAGTCCGCGATCGCTCTCACTCTCGCGGCGATGCCGGAGGTGCTGATACTCGACGAGCCTGTCGACGGACTCGATCCGATCGTAAGGAAGCTCGTATGGAACTACATACTCGCCGACGTCGCCGAAAGGCAGACGACGGTGCTCATATCTTCGCACAATCTGCGCGAGCTTGAAGGGATATGCGACCACATAGGCATACTCTACAGGGGAAAGCTGCGCGCGGAGCACGGAAATCTTGACGAGCTGGAGTCCGAGAACGGTCTTCCCGGCCTCGAAGAGATGTTCTTCAGCGAGATGGGAGGCGACGCGTATGAACGATAGGATCCTTTCGATGACTCTTATAAAAGAGAATCTGCGCCGGTTCTGGGCGCTGTCGGCGGTCTTTTCGCTGATCATATTCCTCGTAGGTCCGTTCAGGATCATCCAGGACCTCGGAGACGTCAGCGTCTGGACGGCCAGATCGGTCCTCGGCACGAGCGGTTTCTACATGATCTATTCGCTGCTGGATATCGCAGCCGGCATAACGGCCAGCGTCACGGTGTTCAGCTTCATGGGACGCACTGCGAGCGTCACGGCCATCAACTCGATGCCGTTCACGCGCCGCCAGCTGTTCCTCAGCAGCTACGTCAGCGGTCTGAAGCTCGCTCTGATACCGGTCTTCGTGAACTGCGCGGTGATGCTCGCGCTCTTGCCGGTGGTAAGAGCTAACATCATCGAGGAGTGCTACGAGTCCGAGATCGCCGCCGCTTCCGTCTACGGCGCGGCTCTCATACTGAAATGGCTGTGGGCGAGGATAGTGATCATCGTGTTCTCCTATTCGGTATCGGCTCTCGCCGGATCGATAAGCGGCAACAGCGTCATCCACCTCATAACCGCACCGGTGCTGAATTTCATCGTTCCGGTGTTCTACATGAGCCTGTGGTATTACGGACAGTCGTACCTCTACGGCTTTACGCTCTCCGATTTCCACTCCGAGCTCGCGATGAAGCTCTCGCCGGTCATATACAGCACCGCCGTCGACAGAGACACCGCGCTCTGGCTCATCCCGGGCGCGCTCTACATACTGGCGTCCGCCGCTATAACCTTCATAGCGTGGCTCTTCTATAAGAAAAGGCCGCTGGAGAGGACGGGCGACAGCTACGTCTTCGGCTTCGTCGGATGGATCGCCGCGTTCTTCTTCATGTACTTCCCCGCGACGCTGGGCTGCATCGTGTTCGGGTATTCCGGCAGGATCACGGGAATGATAATACCGGGCGTCATCGGATTTGCCGTCGGCCTGATGATAATCAGGAAGCGCTTCAACGTTTTCGACAAGGCGTCTCTGAAGCTGTTCGCGGTCTGCGCCGCGATAATGGTCATGATCGTGTCGGTCTTCGCGTTCGATCTTACCGGCTACGAGAAGCGCGTCCCGCGCGTGGCTTCAGTCCAGGAGGCTCATATCAGGACGTGGCTCAACAACGTCGACATGAACGTGACGCTGAAGGATCCCGAAATGATCGAAACTCTCGAAAAGCTGCAGAGACAGATCGTAGACAACGGCAGCGGACGCGGAATGAATTCGCGCCTCTATAATATGAGCTGGCCCGGCTCTACTTACGCGAATATCGATTACATAAAGACGGACGGAAGAAAGATATCGCGCTCGTACGATTCGATACCGATGGAGCTCCTCCTCGGGTCAGACGAGTTCAGGGCGCTCTGGGATTCCGAGGAGCGGAAGAGCGAATGCGATACATTGCTCATGTTCTCGCCCGAGCGCGCCGAGATCGGCATCACGAACGAATTCTTCGGCGAGACCATGTACGACGATGATTATCATGGCAATGTACCCATGACCCCCGCGGAAAAGCGGGAGCTCATAGAAGCGCTGCGCCAGGATCTGCGCGGCCTTACGCTCGAACAGGCCGTCGCCGGCGGAGGCTGGATATACATCTCGATCGAAGAGGACGTACCGTACATGAGCGATGACGAGATCGCGAAATACCGCCAGGCGAGCGCTCTGTCGCCCGAGTTCGGCTTATACGAATCGTCAACGCGCGTCGGCGATCCCGGCACGCGCCGCCAGCTCACGATATCGCGGAGCGTATCGGTGTCGGACAGCTTCGCGAACACGCTCGCGTTCCTCGAAAGGAAGGGCTTCCTCGAAAACGCGGTGCCCAAGGAGGGCGAGGCGTACCTGGTGCTGGATCCCACAAGATCCTACTACGGGCATTATG
>JAEEVI010000105.1 GCA_016287035.1 Bacillota bacterium | reverse complement strand
CCAATTCATTTTTCTCCCAACGAGCCGCGAAATTTACAATTTACGGCAACAGTATAGATGGTATGGCAATTTTTGTCAATGAATGTGATTAGACGACAGGCTAAAACATCGAAAATGCGATCAGAAATCGGCTGATCAAAACTCCGACAGCCTTTGCCGGGAATGTTAGACTGACAAAACTGCAATATTAGCACTATTCTGTTCGGAAATTGCTGTCCCGCGGCAGGAGCGGGTTCGATGCTGCCTTTCGGCGCGTGCTGCTTTGCGGCCGAAGAGCGAGAAGCTACGGCTGAAGAGTGAGAAGCTGCGGCCGAAGAGGCGTTGGTCCGGGCCCGATGCTGCCTTTCGGCGCGTGTTGCCCCGCGGCAGGGGCGGGTTCGATGCTGCCTTGCGTGCGCGCTTTGCGTTGTAATCGCTCCCGTTTCGTTATATAATATTTTATCTATGAGCTCTCAGGAGGACAGCAATGGCAAAGCCCGGAAAGAAAAGCGCGCAGGCCGCGGTAAAGGATTCGGATTATCTCATAAAGATGTCGCACGCGTACGAAGGCGGCGCGAGGAGCAGCCTTCTGGCGACGTTCCCGGCGATAGTGTTCTCGGCTGTCGTCATACTGCTAGTCAGGATGTACACCTACAACCGGCCGATGACGCAGTTCTTCTGGTCCGTAGAGAACGATAAGACGGATATCACGGACTTCTTCAGCTACTACAAGATGGTGCTGATAATCGTGTGCGCCGTCGTCGCGCTGCTGATGATACTGTTCAGGTTCGCGACGCAGTCGCTCGTGGTGAGGCGTAGCTGGTTCTACGTGCCGATCGCGGTATATTCGCTCTTCGTCATCCTTTCCCACATCGCATCTCCGTACAAGGAATTCACGCTCCTCGGCTGGAACGACAGGTTCGAGGGCACGATCCCGCTGCTCTGCTATATGATCATGCTCCTGTACGTCATGAACGCCGTGAGGAGCGAGCGCGACGTCAAATTCATCGTCTGGCCGCTCGCCGCGAGCAGCCTCATCCTGTGCCTTATCGGCCTTTCCCAGGCCCTCGATCACGACTTCTTCCAGAGCGTGTTCGGTCAGAAGCTCATCGTTCCCAACGTGATGCTCACCAACGGCATGACGACCTGGCAGGCCATCGACCAGGCGGCCGCTGAAGGCGACCTGTTCCTCGGGTTCACGTTCACGAACCGCGAGATATACCAGACGGTCTACAACATCAACTACGTTTCGTTCTATCTGACGCTGCTCATCCCCCTGTTCGGGATGCTCTTCGTGCGCGCCATGGACAAGGAGTCCGGCGAGCCCCTGTGGAAGAAGATCGCTCTGGCGGCGCTGATAGCCCTCATAATCTACAACTTTATCGGATCCGCGTCCTCGGGCGGCTTCCTCGGCCTCGGAGTCATGGGGCTCATAGGGATAGTGGTGTTCAATAAGCAGCTGCTCAAGTGGATAAAGCCGCTCGCCGTGCTGCTGCTCCTGCTCGCGATCGTTCTCGGCGTGACGGCGGACCGCTGGGTGCCGGAGATGACGCGCACGTTCAAAGGCCTCGAACAGGCCGACGTAGTGGCGGAAGCGACCGCGACCGCCGAGCCGGCATACGACGAGCCGCTCGACTTCTCCGACAATTTCGCGCACGTGGACCCCGAACGGGCCTGCACGAAAAGGGCGTTCATCGACTATATCGAGACGGGCGACAGCTACGTCGAGATGAGCATAAACGGCAACCCGATAATCCTCGCCGGAACGTACGGCGAGACGGGCGAGATAGCGACGCTCGAGGCCAAGGACGTCACGGGACAGGTGATAACGCTTATCCCGGTCGAGGACGGCGCCTTCGCGGTGGCGGACGAGCGCTTCTTCGACTACATGGCGATCGGCCAGGGCAACGACGAGGCCGGCACGAGCTACATACTCGTATTCACCAAGGATATGCAGTGGCCGTTCAGGTTCTACGACGGGAACGTCACGTACCACAACCAGCTCGGATACGACGTCGAGCTGTACGACGTGCCTCACGTCGGCTTCGAGGGCCACATGAACTTCGGTTCCGGCCGCGGATTCATCTGGTCGAGGACGCTGCCTCTGCTCAAAAAGGCCGCCCTCATAGGGTACGGCGCGGACTCGTTCTGCATAGTCTTCCCGCACGAGGACTACGCCGGCAAGTATTCCGAGAGCAAATGGTACGACTCGATAAACACGATAATCGATAAGCCGCACAACATGTATCTGGGCGCCGCGGTGGGCACCGGCTGCGTGTCGATGCTGGCGCTTGTGGCTCTGTACGGGATGTACCTGGTGCAGAGCGTCAGGCTGTTCTGGAAGAGGCAGCTCGGAAGCGATTACCTGAACTTCGTCGGCGCCGGGCTCATGTGCGGCGTGACGGCGTTCGCCGTGACGGGTCTAGTAGATGACAGCACAGTTTCCACGATGCCGATGTTCTACACCCTGCTCGGGCTCGGGATCGCGGTCAACATGATGATAAAGAGCCGCGACAGGCAGGCCGCAGCAGAGGAGAAATAATGTACAGGAACTTCGTAAAGCGGATCCTGGATATAGTTCTGTCGCTTGCGGGGATAATAGTGCTGGCGCTGCCGATGCTGGCGATAGCGGCCGTAATAAAGCTCGATTCGCCGGGCCCGGTCCTGTTCAGGCAGAAGCGCGTAGGCCGGGGGAAGACGCACTTCGACATACTCAAGTTTCGCAGCATGCGCACAGACGCGCCGGCCGACGCTCCGACAGACCAGCTGAACGACCCGGCCCGCTGGATAACCCGCAGCGGAGCGTTCCTCCGCAGGACGAGCCTCGACGAGCTGCCGCAGCTCTTCAACATACTCGCCGGACAGATGTCCGTCGTCGGACCGCGTCCGGCGCTCTGGAACCAGTTCGACCTCGTCGCCGAGCGCGACAGGTACGGCGCCAACGACCTGCGCCCCGGGCTCACCGGCTGGGCTCAGATAAACGGGCGCGACGAGCTGGAGACAGAGGAGAAGGCGCGCTACGACGGCGAGTACGCCGAAAAGATCAGCTTCGCGTTCGACTGCAGATGCTTCTTCGGCACGATAGGAAAAGTATTCAAGGGCGAAGGGGTCGTGGAAGGAGCGCAGAAATAGGCGCTCTTACGGCGGCGCGCCCGCGCGGCGCGCTCATATGAACACATGCAGACACCGTTAGTAAGCATAATAATACCGACCTATAAGCGCGAATGGAGCTATCTCGGGCGCGCCGTGCGGTCGGTGCTGGAGCAGACGTACAAAGAGATCGAGTGCATCGTCGTCGACGACAGCCCGGCCGATTATCCGCTGCGCGAAGAGAACATCGCGAACGTGAGAGCCGCCGCGGGCGCGGATCCGCGCCTTAAGCTGCTCGTGAACGAGACTAACATGGGCGGTTCGCTCGCCAGGAACCGGGGGCTCGACAGCGCCCGCGGCGAGTTCGTCAGCTTTCTGGACGACGACGACGAATACTGCCCGGAGAAGATAGAGCACCAGGTCGCGTTCATGCTTGAGCAGGGCTGCGATCTGTCACTTGAGAACATGACGATGTACAGCGCCTCGGGCGCGGTCGTCGACGTGCGCGAATACCGCGACATCGAAAGCTTCGACAACGGCTATCTGCTGCGCTATCACCTCATGAAGCACCTTACGGGCACCCCGACCTTCATGTTCAGGGCGGAGGCGCTGCGCCGCATAGGAGGCTTCGACGACGCGAGGATGGGGCAGGAGTTCTACCTCATGCTGAAGTCGATAGAAAGCGGCCTGAAGATCGCGTATTATCCGGTCTTCGACGTTAAGATATACAAGCACGCGGACGGGGGCATCTCACAGGGCCGCAACAAGATAGACGGCGAGAACGCGTTGTACGGGTTCAAGAAGCGGTATTTTCCGCGGCTTGAGCGGCGCGAGCGGATGTTCATAAGGTTCCGCCACTACGCCGTGATGGTCGTCGCGTACATGCGCAACAGGCGGCCTTTCAGCGCCGCGGGCGCGGCGGTCTGCGCTTTCGCGAGCTCGCCGCTGGATTTCGTGCGCGAGGTATTCGGATTCGCCGCGCGCATAGCGAGACGAAAGGACAGGAGCAGAGCATGAGCCTATACGAAAAGATCCTGAGCAGACGTGAAAAACTGGCAGTCGTTGGCCTCGGCTACGTCGGCATGCCGCTGGCGCTCGCCTTCGCCGAAAAGGGCGTCGACGTCATCGGGTTCGACCTGAACGAGGCGAAGATAGCGCTTTACAAGGCCGGAAAAGATCCTACGAAGGAGGTCGGCGACGAGGCTGTAAAGCAGACCTCGGTCGACTTCACGGCGGACGAAAAGCGGCTCGCGGAGGCGAAGTTCTTCATAATCGCCGTTCCGACGCCGGTCAACAGCGACCACACGCCGGACCTGTCGCCCGTCACGGGCGCGGCAGAGATCGTCGGGCGCAACATGCCCGAGGGCTCGATAGTCGTATACGAATCGACCGTCTACCCCGGCGTGACGGAGGACGTTTGCCTGCCGGTCATGGAGGCAGCCTCCGGAATGAAGGGCGGGACAGGCTTTAAGATCGGCTATTCGCCAGAGCGCATAAATCCCGGCGACAAGGTCCACCGCCTCGCGAACATCAGAAAGATAGTCTCAGGCATGGACGAAGCCAGCCTCGAAGAGATAAAGAACGTCTACGACATCGTGATAGAGGCCGGGACGTATCCCGTTTCGAATATAAAGACGGCGGAGGCCGTAAAGGTGGTCGAGAACAGCCAGCGCGACATAAACATCGCGTTCATGAACGAGCTGGCGATGGTCTTCGACCGCATGGGCATAGACACCAACGAGGTGATCGACGGCATGAACACGAAGTGGAACGCGCTCGGCTTCCGTCCGGGGCTCGTGGGCGGCCACTGCATAGGCGTCGATCCGTATTACTTTACGTATCAGGCCGAAAAGCTCGGCTATCACAGCCAGATAATCCTCGCCGGGCGCAAGGTGAACGACGGCATGGGCGCGTTCGTCGCCGACGCCGCGGTAAAGCAGATGATCCTCGCCGGCCTGGCGCCGAAGAGCGCCAAGGTCTCCGTGCTCGGGCTGACGTTCAAGGAGAACTGCCCCGACATAAGGAACAGCAAGGTGGAGGATATACTGAAGAGCCTCGCGCAGTTTGGCATCGAGCCGGTCGTGTGCGACCCGCTCGCCGACGCGGATGAAGCCTTCCGCGAATACGGCGTCAGGCTTTCCGGCCTCGAGGCAGCGGAAGGTTCTGACTGCGTCATATTTGCGGTCGCGCACGAGCAGTACCGCTCGCTGACTGACGACCAGCTCGCGCGCCTTTTCAGGTCCGGCGCGCCGGCCGGCATCCTTATCGACGTGAAGGGCGTTTTCCCGCCCGCGCGCCTCTCCGCCCTCGGCATAACCTGCTGGCGGCTGTAAGGGGCTGGCGTCAGAAGTCTCTTTCCTGTACTGGAAGATCCGGAACTTCCTCGGTAAAACAGTCGTCGGTGAACCCTGCCGCAAACGGAAAATGCAGCCGTTCCGCGAGCGCCTCCGACAATACGCGCGAAAAGTTGAGCCCGCGCTTTGACGCGGCGGCTTCGATGTATCGCGGGATAGTGCAGTTCTTGCGGACCATTTTGTGATCGTGGCGGCTCCTGTACGCCGCAAAGTCTATGTCGACGTAGCTGAGCACTTCATCGCCGCCGGGCCGGTATCCCGACGAAAAGGGCGCGGCAAGCTCGCGCCCGAGATCCGCCTCCGCGATATCCATGCTTCCGATAAGATCTCTTGCCATGTATATCGCGTCGGCAAGATCCTTTCCCTGCGTATATCTGTCGATATCCGGAACGTAAACGGAATAGCTTCCGTCGCCGACCGCCGTGAGATATACGGGATATACAGCTATATCTTTTTTCATTTGCGCTCCTTCGCTTCCGCGGATCTCAGAATGCCTTTGGCTGTAAATTCGTTTATTTCGCTGCTGCGGGGGACGGGAATGTTGACGGTACCGTTCGTGTATATGTCGTGGTTCCCTCCGCTTCGATGATACCAAAAGCCCCTCAGTGCGAGCTGTTTTATAAGAGCTCTTCTTTTCAATGAGATCCCTGCCTTTATTATGCGTATTGCAATGCGTATAGTCAAGAAGCGATTATTTACATAATTTACCAGCAAGGTCATTATAAGTTTTTCCCGGCTCCTTTGCAACAGCCTCCCCGGACCGGGTCTTATATTACCCGCGCCGCGCGCGGGTTTTTCTGTTAAAATCGTCTTATGGAGCGCGGAAGCAATATAAAGGATTTTACGGAAGGGAACGTCACGGGGCAGCTGCTGCGGTTCGCGACGCCGCTGTTCCTGT
>JAEEVI010000104.1 GCA_016287035.1 Bacillota bacterium | reverse complement strand
CGGGTGATCCTCCGCGAGAGGCTCCTGCTCGTGCGTATCGAGACCCGCTCCGCAGATCTCTCCGGCCTTTATCGCGTCCGCTAGAGTGAGAGTGTCGATTATCGGGCCTCTCGAAACGTTGACTATGAACGCGTCGTTCCTCACTTTTTTCGCTTAAAGGATACGCCGATCACGGTCCTCGAGGCGGCCGCGGCGCGCTATTTCCCGAAAAACGCCCTCACCTCGCCTATCTGGTAAAGCGAACCGAATATGCAGACGGGGCCGCCGTGATCGCGGTCCAGCATAGCCGCGGCTACGCCCTGCTTTACCGAGGAGGCGCTGATGGAAGGTATCCCGTACTCGTCGCGTATTATCGCGGCCAGCTCCTCCGCGGGAAGAGCCCTTCCGGACGGCGGCGTGACGATCACGAAGTCGGAAGCGTGCGGCGCCATTATATCCAGCATCGCCCGGTAATCCTTGTCGGAAAGCACTCCCATGACGAGCGTGATCTTCCTGCCGGGGAAGAACTCCGAAAGGCATATCGAAAGCTCCCTCGCGCCGCTGGGGTTGTGAGCCCCGTCTACGATCACGGGCGGATGATCCTTCAGCACCTCGAAGCGTCCGGGCCACCTGAGCCCCGCGAGCCCGGCGTAGACGGCCGCCTCGCTTATCTTAAGGCCGCGGGCGGACAGCGCGTCGATCGCGTCGAGCGCCAGCGCGAGATTCTTGTATTGATACACCCCGACGAGCGGAAGGCGGACGCGCCTGCGCTGCCTGTAATCGACGACCTGGAAATCGAGATCCCTGCTGATGAGCTTCTCCTCGGAGGGATCGGTGAACGTTATCCCGCATCCGAGTTCCACAGCCCGCGACCTGAACACGTCCTCCGCGGCCGCGTCCTGCGAAGCGGCGACGACCGGGCAACCCGCCTTGATTATACCTGCCTTCTCCGCGGCTATCTCCGCGATCGTGGAGCCGAGAGTCTCCGTGTGCTCCAGATCTATCCCGGATATTACGCAGAGCAGCGGATCCTCGATTATGTTGGTCGCGTCGAGCTTTCCTCCGAGGCCGACTTCGAGCACGACGACGTCGCACTCCGATTCGCGGAACGCGAGGAAGCCCATTGCCGTCAGCTTTTCGAAGACTGTCGGCTTTTCCTCCATTCCCGCGGCGGCGTCGAAGACGCGCTCCGCGAGGCTGCAGAAATACGAGTCGCTTATCGCCCTTCCGTCTATGCATATGCGCTCGTTGTACTCGGCGAGGTGCGGGGAGACGTAAAGCCCCGTGCGGTACCCCGCGGCCTGGAGCACGGAAGCGATCATCGCGCAGGTCGAGCCCTTGCCGTTCGTGCCGGCTACGTGGACGAACCTCATGCCGTTCTGCGGGTCTCCGAGAGCCTTCATGAGCGCGCGCATCCTGAAATTGCCCGGGCGGCAGTCCTTCCAGGACGTCGTTTCTATATATTCGAGAGCCTGTTTCTTATCCATATGTCAGTTCTCAGATCCTTTCGCAGTCAGATCCGGCGCGGGCGCCTGCCGCGCAAAAAGCTTCGGCGGCCTGTATCGCGTGCTTGGCGAGCACGCTGCTCGTCACGGACCCCACGCCGCCTGGGACCGGCGTTATATTCCCGGCTATCGCGCTCACAGCTTCGAAGTCGACGTCCCCGCACAGGTTCCCGTCAGCGTCCGTGTTGATGCCTACGTCGATGACCGTCTGCCCCGGCGAGACGAATCCGGCAGTGACGAAGCCTGCCCTGCCGACGCAGCTGATGAGTATATCGGCGCCGCGGCATATCTCTTCGAGCCTTTCCGTGCGGCTGTGACACATTGTGACTGTCGCGTCGCGTTTCTGGAGCAGCATCGCGAGAGGCTTTCCCACGACGGCGCTCCTTCCTATTATGACGGCGTGCTTTCCCGATACGGGGATGCCGTAGTGATCGAGTATCTCCACGCAGGCTTCGGGCGTGCACGGAGCGAATCCGCCGCCCGAACCCAGATATACGCCCGCGGCCGACACCGGAGAGGCGCAGTCCACGTCTTTGGCGGGATCGATCGCCCCGCAGGCGCAGGCCTCCGCTTCCTTGTCGGCGAGCGGTCTGAACATGAGGCAGGCGTGTATCGAGGGATCCCCGTTTATCCCGCGGATCGTTTCGAGCAGCTTTTCTTTGCCGCAGTCCTTCGGCAGGTAAAAGCGCCGCACGCCTATGCCGATCCTGCCGCAGCGCTTCGCGGCGGCGTTCTCGTACGCGATGTCCGCAGGGTCCTCGCCGGCTCTGACGAACGCGAGCACGGGCTCCGTGCCGCTCTCGAAAAGCTCCTTCGCGCGCCGCGAAAGATCCTCGCATATCGCGTCCGCGACGTCTTTTCCTTTAAGTATCATACCAGAAATCCCCTCTCGTCTTCCGATCCGTCAAAATAGCGGTACAGCTCCTCAGGTCTGTAGATTCCTCTGTCCGTCACGACGCCGCTCACCAGCTCCGGCGGCGTTACGTCGAACGCCGGATACCAGCCCTTGACGCCGTCGGCGGCCGTGCGCACGCCCATGGCCTGCAGCACGAACTCCGGATCGCGCTCCTCTATCGTGACGCTCGAAGCGTCCGGATGCGCCCTGTCGGGAGCGCCCGTGACGTAGTAGGGAACGCCGTGGCGCCGCGCCGCTATCGCTATCTGATACGTGCCGACCTTGTTGACTACGCTTCCGTCGACGCATATCGCGTCCGCGGCGGAAGTGAATATATCTATCCTGTGTGTCTTCATCAGCCACGCAGGCATGTTGTCCGTGATCACGGTGACGTCGAAGCCCATGTCCTTGGCGACCGTCGCTGTGAGCCTCGCGCCCTGGAAATACGGTCTCGTCTCGGGGCAGTACAGCTTTGCGCGTATCCCGCGCTCCCTCGCGATGCGAAGCATGAGCGCGAGGACGGTCTCCGCAAAGCACTGGGTCAATATCACGGCGTCGTCCGGCAGAAGGCTCACGAGATGAGCCGCAGTCCTTTCTATGCCGGAATACCGCCTCTCGTTCTGGGCGACGGCCTCCTCGAACAGCGCGCCGACGATGTCTCTTCCCTCGGAAGCGGCTTTCTCGGCCGCGGCGACGCTGCGCTGCGTTACGTAGCGCATCCTCGCGCTCGTCGTCGGTCTTGCCGTATAAAGGGTGCGCGCGGCGCCCTTCAGATACTCGAGCTGCCTGG
>JAEEVI010000103.1 GCA_016287035.1 Bacillota bacterium | reverse complement strand
TCCGCGCGGGTGTGTCGAACGAGCTTTAGCCGGACCCGTTGAGCAAGCAAGCTGAGAGAAAACGCGAAGCGTTTAGCCGGACGTCTGTCGGCCGGCGGCCCGAAGCGCAGCGAAGCGAAACGCAGGTCCGGCAAAGCGAAGCGAATCACACCAAGCGCGGTCCGCCGCGCGCTCTCTCTAACCTTTTAGTGTCATTTCAGTCCGATCTGTTATATAATTAAATATCTATGGGCAACAAGCTGCGTTTCACAACTGCACAGATAGCCGCCGCGATGGCGCTCCTCACCGTGTTCTCGAAGCTGCTCGGCTTCGTGCGCGAGATGGTCCTCGCCTATTTCTTCGGCTCCGGCGCGATAACGGACGCCTACAACATGGCGACCATGATCCCCGGAACGCTCCTCGCGGCCGTCATGTCGGCCGTCGGCACGGCGTTCCTTCCGGCCTTCTCCGTCAAGAAGGAGCAGGAGGGCGAGGATTCGGCCAACGCGTTCACGAACCAGGTCGTCAACCTGCTGTTCCTGATCGTCGGCGTCGTCGTGCTTCTCGGTCTTCTGTTCCCGGGCGTGTTCGTAAAGTTCTTCGCTCCGGGCTTTTCCGCGGAGACCGCCGCGCTCACGAAGTTCTATCTGCGCATAACGTTCTTCATAGCCTTCGGCAACATCGGCATCTGCATATTCGAGCGCTACCTGCAGTATAAAGGGCGCTTCCTGATCCAGATAATACTGGGATACATACAGAACGTCGCGATAATCGTGTTCATCGTCGTCGCGGCGCTCACGTCGCATTACTACATCGTCCTGGGCTTCCTGATAGGCTATCTGGCGCGCGGCTTCGGGCTCATGCTCATCGCGGGGCGCAGCGGCTACAGATATAAGCTCGACCTGAAGTTCTCGGCTGCGGCGAAGGAGGTCGCGGTGCTCGCTCTGCCAGTGTTCATCGGCGGAAGCGTCAGCGAGATCAACATGGTCATAGACAAGATGCTCGCCTCGACCCTGCCCGATGGCAGCGTGTCGGCGCTCAAATACGGGGACACGCTCGTCGGCGTGCTCATAACGTTCGCGATAACGATCCTTACGGCGATCGTATATCCCAAACTGACGCAGGCGTTCGCCGTGAGCGACTACGAGCGCATCAGCTACCTCTCGGAGAGGGGCATAAATCTTCTGGCGATCGTGACGGTGCCGTTCACCATGGGCGCGATGCTGTACAGCTACCCGCTCATCCGCTCGATATACGAGCGCGGAGCGTTCGGCAGCGGCGAATCGCAGCTCGTCGCGACGGCGTTCTTCTATTACGTGATGAGCCTGGCGTTCTACGCTGTCTCCCAGCTCATAACGAACGTGTTCTATTCGATGCACGACATGAAGACGGCCGTCTACTGCTCGATAGCGGCGGTGGCCGTGAACATAATACTGAACCTGATACTCATAAGGCTGATGGGCGTGGGCGGGCTCGCGCTGGCGACGAGCGTCTCCAGAGCGCTCAACGCGCTGCTGCTCTATCACGTGTTCCACCGCAAGTATCCGCAGATAAATCTCCTGCGGTCCAAGAAGCGGATCTTACAGATAATCGCGTTCTCGGCGGTGTCCGTCGGAGCGTCGTACGGCGCGTACGCCGCCGTCGCGGCAGCCGGCGTGCCCTCGCTCATAGTGCGGCTCGCGGCCGCTGTCGCGCTCGCCGTCGTCGTATACATCATCCTTCTCGCCGCGTTCAGGTTCGAGGAGATAGGGCTGCTGAAAGATCTTATAAAGAGGTGACGGAATGTCTTCAAAGCTAAAAATATTCCTGCTGGTCCTGATGGACGCCTTCTTCATAAATATCGCCTACGTGACCGCTCTGCTGATGCGCTTCGACTTCAACCCCGCGAATCTGCAGTTCCAGTCGTTCCTCGCGATATTCGTGGCTTCGGCGCTCCTGCTCACGCTGCTGAAGCTCATCGTGTACGCCGTCTTCGGGCTGTACAACAGCCTCTGGCGCTACGCCAGCACGGACGAGCTCATAAAGATCATACTCAGCTGCATAGTGGGCAACGCGATCGCCGTCACGTTCCTCGTCCTGACGCAGCACACGCTCCCCAGGAGCGTCTACTTCATCACGGGGATGCTCGACGTGCTGTTCTCAGGCGGCGTGAGGTTCGGCTACCGCTGGCTGCGCAACGTGCGCTACCCCGGCAAGTTCACGATCGGACAGAGCAAGAGCCTGCGCGAAGCCGTGACCGACGCCGCTTCCCCGCGCGCGGAAAAGCGGATAATGCTCGTTGGCGCGGGCGATGCCGGCGCCGCGATGATCAAGGAGATCCAGCTGCACCGCGACCAGATGCAGAGGGTCGTGGTGGCTGTCGACGACAACAGGGAGAAGATAGGAAAGCGCATAGCTGGCGTAAAGATCGCCGGCGGAAGGAGCGACATCCCCAGGCTCGCCCGCAAATACAAGACGGAAGAGATAATAATCGCGATCCCGACGGCCTCCAACCGCACGATAAAGGAGATCGTCGAGATCTGCCACAAGACGCGCTGCAAGATAAAGATACTGCCGTCGCTCATCGACCTCATAAACGAGAAGGTCAGCATAACCTCGCTGCGCGACGTCGACATCGAGGACCTGCTCGGAAGGGACCCTGTAAAGGTCAACCTGAAGGAGATCTCCGGCTATCTCGAGGGGCGGATCGTGCTCGTGACGGGCGCGGGCGGCTCGATCGGAAGCGAGCTCTGCCGACAGGTCGCACGGTTCAGGCCCCGCAGGCTGGTGCTGTTCGACATATACGAGAACACCGTGTTCGATCTGAACAACGAGCTGAAGAGCCGCTATCCGAGGCTCGAGATCGACACCGTCATCGGTTCCGTGCGCGAGCGCGAGAGGGTCGAGGAGGTGTTCAGACGCTATAAGCCGCACGTCATATTCCACGCGGCCGCCCACAAGCACGTGCCGCTCATGGAGGACTGCCCGGCCGAGGCCGTCTCAAACAACGTCCTCGGAACGGAGAACGTCATGGACATGGCGGAGAAGTACGTGGCGGACAAGTTCATACTCATATCCACGGACAAGGCCGTAAATCCGAGCAGCGTAATGGGCGCTACCAAGCGCATATGCGAGATGCTCATGCAGGAGAAGAGCAAGACCTGCGAGAACACCGATTTCGCGGCCGTGCGCTTCGGGAACGTGCTCGGCAGCAACGGCAGCGTCATCCCGACGTTCAGAAAGCAGATAGCGGCCGGAGGCCCGGTAACGGTCACGCATCCGGATATAATGCGCTACTTCATGACGATCCCCGAGGCCGTCCAGCTCGTGATACAGGCGGGCGCTCTGGCGCGCGGCGGGGAGATATTCATACTCGACATGGGCGAACCCGTCAGGATCATGGATCTGGCGGAGAACCTCATAAGGCTCTCGGGCCTTACGCCGTACGAGGACATAGACATCGAGATAACGGGACTGCGCCCCGGCGAGAAGCTCTACGAGGAGCTCCTGCTCGCGGAGGAGGGCATTCAGAAGACGACGCACGACAAGATATTCATCGGGCATCCCGTGCCCGCGTCGGACGGCCTAATGGCGCTCATGAAGAGCGAGCAGGGACTCGAGGGCGGCATAGACGCGCTGTCAGGCATGACGGACCAGCAGGTGAAGGCCTGGATCAAGGAGATGGTCCCGAACTACACGGGCGCGTAGGCCGCGCGGCATTGTCAGGCCGCGGGTTTTGTAATATAATCAACGGGCTGGCGGCCGGGGTCCGCCGGCAAAGGAGGAGATAAGAGATCATGGCAGACAGAGAAAAGAAGAAAAAGTTCAGGATAGAAAGACGCGCGATAATAACAGGCATCATCACCTTTATCGTCGCCGTTTGCGTCTTCGTGCCGGTCAGGGGGGCGGCCGCGAAGACTCATACCAAGACGGTCTTCCACACGGATAAGGACAACACGGTCCTCGCCCAGGACATGGAGAAGGTCGAGATCGACTACACGAGCGACTTCTTCGAGGCATTCCAGGGCTCCGACCGCGTCAACATACTTCTGATCGGCATCAACGACGGGATGACGGACACGATCATGGTCGCCAGCTACAACTTCATCGACCAGAACGTGAACATAATCTCGATACCCAGGGA
>JAEEVI010000102.1 GCA_016287035.1 Bacillota bacterium | reverse complement strand
GGCAGCCATCCCGGCCGTCTCCGTCCTGAGTATAGTCTTTCCGAGGCTTACGCATTCCGCGCCGGACGCCCTGATCTCATCGGCTTCCGCGTCCGAAAAGCCTCCCTCCGGTCCTATGATCACTGCTACCGTCTTTGGCAACCCGCTATTCTCCGTTTTGCCTGTATCCCCGCCCGGAAGCGTTCCATCCGAACCGCCGGCGCGCTCCGTTATGCCGCGCAGGCAGTCCTTTATAGTGCGGTCCTCTTCGTTTTCGTACGGAAACAGCACGAGGTCGAATCTCTGAAGCTCCCGCATCATTTCCCGGAACGTCAGAGCGTCAGATACGGTCGGCAGAAGCCCTCTCCTGCACTGCTTGGCCGCTTCGTCCGCGATCTTCGAGTAGCGCTCGGTCTTCTTCGAATAATTGCCGTTGTCGCGCACCACGCATCGCTGCATGAACACCGGTACGATCTCCGCGACGCCGAGCTCAACGCACTTCTGGACGATCAGCTCCATCTTGCCCTGCTTCGGCACGCCCTGAAAGAGCGTGATCCGCGTGGCAGGCTCCTTCGCGAAGCGCTGCTTGTCGGTGATGCGCGCGGTTATCCCGTCCTTTGAAACGGACACTATCTCGGCGGTGTACTCCCACTCCGCCGAGTCCGATATCTCGATCGTGTCGCCCTTTTTGAGGCGCAGGACAGACTGCGCGTGATGCAGGTCGCCTTTATCAGTTATGCTTACCGTTCCGTCCGCCACCGCGGACGCGTCAACAAAAAATCTGCTCATCGTTTCTCCGTAAGTTCATCAGGTGGGCCGCCGCTGCCGTCCGGAAGCCTCGCCGCGGCGTCCGTCGGCTTCATAGACCTCTCAGCCGCGCGCCTTAGCCGCTATCGCGCACCACTCGCCGTCGTAAACAGTCTCGATCACTTCGAAGCCGCTGTCGGCCAGAGCTTTCTCGACCTTGCCGGACAGCTCCGCCAGGATTCCGGAGGATATGAACACTCCGCCCGGCTTAAGATGGCGCGCGCAGTCCGCCGAAAGCATGATCACGAGATCCGCCATCAGGTTGGCGACAACTATGTCCGCCTTCATCTCGACGCCCTTCGTAAGGTCGCCTTCGATCACTTCCACGCTGTCCGAAAGCCCGTTCAGCGCGACGTTCTCGCGCCCGGTCTCAACGGCGACAGGATCGATATCGATGCCGAGCACTCTGCCGGCGCCCTCGAGGCACGCCGCTATCGAGAGGATCCCCGAGCCCGAGCCCACGTCGAGCACTTCGTCGCCCGGCTTTAAATACTTTTCGATCAGCTTTATACAGAGCGACGTTGTCTCGTGAGTTCCCGTTCCGAACGCCTGTCCCGGATCGATCGTTATAACCTTTTCACCCGGTCCCGGCTCGTATTCCTCCCACGACGGGCAGACGGTAATGCGTTCCGTTATGCGCGCGGGCTTGAAATACTCCTTCCAGCGGTCCTTCCATTCGCCGTCGTCGGCCTCTTTGACTTCCAGAGCGAACGCGCTGTCCGCGCCGCTTCCTTCCGTCCTGCCGTCCGAAAGACCGTCGGAAAGCCCGTCGAGCCCTGCCCTGAGCTCACCGAACAGCTCGTCGTATTCCGCCGGACTTCCCGGCAGATAAAACACGACGGAAGGCTCGGCGTTCTTCAGCGCCAGCACCCCGTCGTCGATATAGTCCCAGTCGTATGAATTCTTCTTGTCGAGAAGGTCGTCCACGTCGCGCGGATCGTTGATCACGAGCTGATCGATCCCGAGGCGCGTCAAAAGCGCGCTGACAGGCTCAAGCCCCGCGAGCGTGGTCGTTATCGTGCCTTCCGTATACTTCATGTCATCCTCCGTAAACTCAGAGCGCCTCCGCGACCTTCGCGTACGTCTCCTCGTTTCGCTTTATAAGCTTGCCTACGTCTATCGTGGTCAGCTTTCCGTCCGATACAACGTGCCTTCCGCGCACGAAAACGTCCCTGACGTCGCTTCCCGTCGCGTTGAACACGACGTTCGAAACGACGTTCTCGCGCTCCCCGAACCTGTACAGCGGCCTCATGTGAGGCTTCTTCGCGTCTATGACAACGAGGTCGGCGTACTTTCCGTCCTCTATAGTTCCCGTTTCCTTTTCGAGCCCGAATGCCTTAGCGCCGTTTACCGTAGCCATGTCCAGCGCGTCGCGCGCCGAAAGACTCCTGATGCCGAACGCGGCGTTCTGGAGCAGCACCGCCTGCTTCATCTCCCGGAACATATCGTTCGAGTCGTTCCAGAGAGCGCCGTCGGTTCCCAGGCAGACGTTCACTCCGCGGTTCTTCAGATCCGCGAGCCTTGCTATGCCGTCGGCTATCTTCATCTCGCACTGAGGCGTGTTGGCGACGCTTACGCCGGCCTCCGCCAGCATATCGATATCGGCGTCGGAAAGATGCACCGCGTGCGACACGAGAAGCCTGTCGTGTAGCATCCCGCGCTTCGCAAGAACGTCTGTCGGAGTCGTTCCGTACTTTTCGCCGATCAGCTCCATGCGCCAGTCGGTCTCCGAAAAATGACGCGTTTCGAACGCGTTCCCTCCGGACGCGAACGCCTTATACTTCGCGAACGCGGCCGCCAGATTCTTCTCGTCGAAGCTCTCCTCGGAAATGCTTCCGACCATCGGGATAAGCCCCGCTTCCCGGCACTTCACGGCGAAATCCTTAAGGTGCTCATCCGTGTGAAGGTTGGCGCAGTCCCTGAAATCCGGGCGTATATCCTCCGCCGGAGCGCCCAGTATGCCCGCGCGGGTCATCGCCTCCGCGGATCTGTCTCCGAGGCTCCAGTACATGTTCTCGACGATGAACGTCGTACCCGAAAGCAGCGCCTCCGCGTATGTGAGCAGGCGCGAATAATACCTGTCGTCATCGGTAATAAGCGTCTGCATCCAGTTCGTTTTCTCAAAGAATCCGTTCTGCTCCGCCAGCGTCATATCGCCCGCTATCCCGCGCGCGAAGGTCATATCGCCGTGGCAGTGGCAGTTGTACATTCCGGGCATGATCACGCAGCCCGACGCGTCGATCCATTCCCTGCAGTTTCCCGCCTCGATCTTCTTGATCCCGGCGTACGCGATCCTGCCGTCTATGATGCCTATCGAGCCCTTGTGCGGCGTGTAGTTGTCGTGTCCGGAT
>JAEEVI010000101.1 GCA_016287035.1 Bacillota bacterium | reverse complement strand
TGGACGCATCCCCTGCGCGCCGCGGTGCGGCTGTCGGTCTTTATGAGCGTGAACGTGACTGCGTGTTTCATCGCGTGTTCCTATTCTATCAGCATCGCGTCGCCGTACGAAAAGAACGCGTAGCGCTCCTTCACGGCTTCCCCGTAGACCCTGAGCATGTCCTCGCGCGTGTACAGCGCTGATACGAGCATCATGAGCGTCGATTTCGGAAGGTGGAAATTCGTTATCAGGGCGTCGACCATTTTGAACCTGTAGCCGGGATATATGAATATCCCCGTGGAGCCGCTCCGCGCGACGAGGCGCCCGTCCTCCGTGCAGCTGCTCTCCATGGTGCGGCAAGCCGTCGTGCCTACGGCTATTATCCGGCCGCCCCCGGCCCTGGCGGAGTTCACTGTCTCCGCGGCCTCTTGCGTGACTGTATACTCCTCGAAGTGCATATGATGGTCCTCGACCCTTTCGGCCTTTACCGGACGGAAAGTGCCGATGCCAACGTGCAGCGTGACGAATGCCGTCTTAACGCCCATGGCGCGGGCCCTGTCCAAAAGCTCCGGAGTCCAGTGAAGACCTGCCGTCGGAGCGGCGACGGAGCCGTCGTTCCTCGCGTAGACGGTCTGGTATCTGTCCCTGTCGTCCTCGCCGGCCTCGCGCTCGATGTACGGCGGGAGCGGCATCGAGCCGAGCTCCTCGAGTATCTCCAGGAAGACGCCGTCGTAACGGAAGCGGACGTGGCGCGTCCCCTCCTCCCCGTATCCTTCGACGAAGGCGCGGAGCTTTCCGTCTCCGAACACGATCTCGTCGCCTGTGTGCACGCGGCGTCCCGGGCGCACGAGCGTCTCCCACAGATCGCCGTCCAGGCGCTTTGACAGGAGGAATTCTATGTTGGCGCCCGTTCCGGCCTTGACGCCGTAGATCCTCGCCGGTATGACCTTCGAATCGTTCATTACGAGGCAGTCCCCGGGCCTGAGGTATTCGAGTATATCGGAAAAACGCCTGTGCTCGACGGCTCCGGTGTCCCTGTGGACGACCAGCAGCCTGCACGCGTCGCGCTTTTCGGAGGGCTTCTGCGCTATGAGCTCCTTCGGGAGCTCGTAGTCGAAATCGTTTACGTTCATCTTATCTCAACGTCGGTGTAGTAGTATTTCAGTATATCGGTATAGCTGTATCCGGCCTGCGCCATATTCTTGGCGCCGTTCTGCGGCATCCCGACGCAGTGGCCGTATCCGACGCCGCTAAGGTAGACGATGCCGCCGTCGGCGGTCTCGTCGGTGAAGGTGTACATGCCGGAAGACGCTCCGGCCGCGAGCGGCCTGACGGCTCTGCCGTCATACACGTACAGCTGGTCCGAAGAGATCTGCAGGACCTCTCCGGCGTCGTAGACGTAATATACGTCCGCGGGCTCTTCGTTCCTTACGATCTCGGGATCTTCGTCCGGTCCCATGGAAAAGAACAGGCTCTTGAGGTTGAGCACCGACATTATGTTCCCCCTGCTGAAAGTTACGGTCCTGTCGCTGCCCTCGACGGTGACGACGTTGGCCGCGCCGTTGTCCGCGCGCTTTGACACGTATACCGACCGCACCTCTCCGGGATCGCTGTATCCCGCGGCGAGCAGCCTGTCGCGTATCTCGTCGAACGTGAACCAGGTCGCCCAGGTGTATTCGGAGCTGTATTCGTCCCTGACGGCCCGCAGGTATCCTTCCGTATTGCCCCAGACGTCCTCGGAATTCATCGTGTATCCGCCGCTGTAGGCGCTGTAGTACGCCGTGACGACCTTGTCGCCGTAGTACAGCATCTCGCCCTCGCATCCGCGGCAGGCGTCCGTTATCTTCTGGTTTTCGGCAGCCGTGCCGCCGTAGACCTGGCAGCACGTGGTCGCGCAGACGTCGAAGCCGTAATCCGCGTGCTTGGAGCATCTGTGCGCGAAGCTCCTCGCCGCCACGGCCTGCGCCTTGAGTGCCTCCTGCGGATACGTGTACGACATCTCCCTGCCGACGACGCCCCAGACGTAGTGCTCCATGGAGACGAAATTGACGACGCGCAGCGCTCCGCCGCGGGAGAACAGATAGACGCCGTCGCGGTACTCCTTGCCCTCTATCGTTATCTTCCGCCCGTCCGGATCTTCGGCCGCGCTCATAAGCACGCAGCCGCTGTACTCGGTATCCGGGCCGAACGTGTAGGTGCCGGGATCGAGCCTTCCGGTCTCTTCGAGCGCGTCGCTGTATACTATGAAGCCGTCGCCGCAGCTTACGGTAACGGAGGTCTTCGACGAGCTCCCGTAATAGAGCCCGACCTTTATGTAATCGACGCCGTCGATGTACTGGCCGCTTCCCGCGTGCGCGTCGGACGCTCCCGACGCCGCGGGGGCCGCGATCCACAATACGGCCGCGAGCAGCGCTGCCGCCGCAGCCTTAAAAACTGATCTGCTGTTCATCCGGTCCTCCGGGTATGTCGAGCCCGAGGTGGCGGTAGGCGTCGTCCGTGACGACCCTCCCCCTGGACGTGCGCGCGAGCAGCCCGGCCTGCATCAGGTAGGGCTCGTAAACGTCCTCTATCGTGACCCTCTCCTCGCCGATCGAGGCCGCGATCGTGTCTATGCCGACCGGTCCTCCCTTGAATCTGACGATTATGAGCTCAAGTATCTTTCTGTCGAGGTCCTCGAGGCCGAGGCTGTCTATGCCGAGAGCGCTGAGCGTGCTCTCGACGATCTCCTCGTTTATGGTGTCGAGCCCCTCCACCTGACTGAAATCCCTGACCCTTTTGAGGAGCCTGTTGGCGATCCTGGGCGTGCCCCTGCTTCGCGAGGCGAGCAGCTTTTTGGCCTTTTCGCATATGCTCACGCCGAGTATGCGGGCCGTCCTCTCCAGTATGCGCGAAAGCTCGTCCACCGTGTAGAGCTCGAACTTCGCAAGGACGCCGAACCTGTCGCGCAGCGGCGCGGAAAGGCTCCCGGCGCGCGTCGTCGCCCCGACGAGCGTGAACTTCGGCAGCTGTATACGCAGCGAATGCGCCGCGGGGCCCTTGCCCGTGACGATATCGAGCGCGAAATCCTCCATCGCGCTGTAAAGGACCTCCTCTACGGCCCTGTTGAGCCTGTGGATCTCGTCTATGAACAGCACGTCGTTGTCGTTCAGGTTCGTGAGTATCGACGCCAGATCTCCGGCCCTTGTTATCGCGGGACCCGCGGTTATGCGGAGATCGACGCCCATCTCGGCGGCTATTATGCCCGCGAGCGTCGTCTTTCCGAGCCCCGGAGGACCGTAGAACAGGACGTGGTCGAGAGGTTCCCCCCGCATCTTCGACGCCTGTATGTAAACTTTCAGATTGTCCGTGACGGAGCTCTGCCCGACGTAGTCCGAAAAGCGCCTCGGCCTTATCGACTTCTCCAGCAGCTCTTCTTCCGGCTGTAGACCGGCCGCCACTATCCTTTCCTCGTATTCCATGTGCAGCTACCTGTTCTTCAATGCCTTTCGGATGTATTCCTCCACGCTCGACGCCTCTATGCCCGCGAGGCTGCTCATCGCCTCGCTCTTCGTGTATCCCAGGGCCATGAGAGCGTCCGCGGCCTGCGAGACCAAAGAGCTGTCGGCTCCGCCTCCCGCCGGCACGAACGCCGCGGAGGAAGCGAGGAACTCGTCGCTCTTCTCGAGCTTTTCCTTAAGCTCCAGCACGACGCGCTGCGCGCTCTTCTTTCCGACGCCGTTGGCGCGCTGTATGGCGGCCTCGTCGCCGAATATTATCGCGCGCTTGAGCTCTTCGACACCGAGAGCCGAAAGGATCGCCAGAGCGGCCTTGGCGCCGATGCCCTGCACGGTCTGCAGCAGCCGGAACATCGAAAGGCTCTGTTTGTCCGTAAAGCCGTAAAGGCTTATATCGTCCTCGCGGACCATCATCGCTATGTAGAGCGTGACGAATTCCCCCGGCTGCGCCAGATACGCCGGCGAGTTGTCGGGCACGTTCACGCGGAACGCGATGCCGCTGTTCTCGATCGCGACAGCGCCCGGCATGACGTCCGCTATCGTCCCTCTTATGCTGTATATCATATTCTCTCCCGAAAGCGCGAAACGCGCTATTTCATAAGAAACATCGCCTTCTTGACGTCGCCGCTGTAGGCGTGGCATATCGCCGCGGCGAGCGCGTCGGACGTGTCGTCAGGCTTTACGATCTTGTCGAGCCCGAGGATCATCTTGACCATGCTCTGCACCTGCGCCTTGTCGGCCTTGCCGTAGCCCGCGACCGCCGTCTTTATCTCCATCGGCGTGTATTCGTATATCCGCAGCCCGCTGTTCGCAGCGGCGAGCACCGCGACGCCCCTCGCCTGTCCGACGTATATCGCGGTCTTGGCGTTGTTCTGAAAGTAGAGCTGCTCTATGCTCACTTCCTCCGGACCGTATTCGGCTATCACGTCCATGAGGCCGGAATACAGGTGCTTTAGCCTGCCCGGCATAGGCGTGTCCTTGTCCGTCTCAAGGCTCCCGAACGCCACGGGGAACATGCTGCTCCCCTTCTTTTCGATTATGCCGAAGCCCATTATCGCGTAGCCCGGGTCTATACCTAGTATTTTCATACATTAAATAATACCATAAATTGTGATGTTTGCATATTAAATAAGTTGCATATAAGCGTCTAAAGTCATGCCACATATTGTCAAATGTGGTATAATAGCCGCGTATAAATGCATAATCAGCCGTCAGGAGGGACCATTATGCGCATAGCACGCAAGGAAAAGATATACGAGCTCATATCCCTGAACGAGATCGAGACGCAGCAGCAGCTCGCCGACCTTCTCAACAGCAGCGGATTCTCCGTCACGCAGGCGACGGTATCGAGGGACATACGCGAGCTGAGGCTCGAAAAAAAGGTCAATTCCAGGGGAAAGAACGTCTACTGCGTACCCGCGCAGAGCCCCGCCAAATCGGAATACATGTCGATAATGATGCAGACCGTCATCTCGGCGGAGCCGGCGGACAACATCATAGTCGTCAAGACGAAGAGCGGCTGCGCGAACGCCGTGGCCGAGGCGATAGACGATCTCAGCCGCAGCGAGATCGTCGGCACGCTCGCCGGAGACAACACCATCCTCGTAGTAGTCAAGAGCAAGGACTTCGTTCCGGAGATCCTGGCGGACCTCCGCTCCTTCATCCCCGTACAGGCATGATAGACCATATAAGCATCAGAAATTTCGCGATCATAAAGGATCTGGACCTGGATCTGTATCCGGGCCTCAACATAATAACGGGCGAGACCGGCGCCGGCAAATCGATAATAATCGAGGCCGTCAGCATGGCGCTCGGGAGCCGCGCCGACACGGACTACATCCGCACCGGCGAATCGAAGGCCGTCATATCGATGACGGTCGGGCTCGACGGCTGCGACAGGAGCGCCGTCGAAGCGATATGCGGCGAGCTCGGAGCCGAAGCTGAAGATCCCCTCGTCATAAGCAGGGAGATAAGCT
>JAEEVI010000100.1 GCA_016287035.1 Bacillota bacterium | reverse complement strand
TCGGCTTCGGCATCGGCAGCAGGGATCTGATCGCCGATCTTATGGCCATAAAGTATTCGACGAATCCGTACAACATCAACCGCATGACGATGGCCGCCGGCCTCGGCGCTCTCGCGAGCGAGGACTACACGCGGGCCAACTGCGCAACGATCGCGCGTAACAGGGAATATACCGCGGAGGCGCTGCGCGGGATGGGCTTTGCTGTCACGGATTCGAAGGCGAACTTCGTGTTCGCGAAGTCGCCCGATATAGGCGGTGAAGAGCTTTATCTCAAGCTGAAGGAGCAGGGCGTCCTCATCCGTCACTTTGGGAAGGAACGCATAAAGGACTGGAACAGGATAACGATCGGTACGAAGGAGCAGATGGACATCCTGCTCGAACGGACCGCGCGCATACTGGAGGAGAAGATATGAGAACTGCCGTGATCGACCGCAGGACCGCGGAGACGGACATAAAGCTTTCGCTGTGCCTTGACGGCACCGGAAAGAGCAGCATAGACAGCGGCTGCGGGTTCCTCGACCACATGCTGACGCTGTTCGCGCGCCACGGGTGCTTCGATCTCGACCTCGTCTGCAAGGGCGATACGCAGGTCGACGATCACCACACCGTCGAGGACATCGGGATAGCGCTGGGCACCGCCTTTTCGCAGGCGCTCGGCGACAAGCGCGGGATCATACGCTACGGCGACTGCATACTGCCGATGGACGAGGCGCTCATCCTTACGGCCGTAGACCTGTCCGGCCGCAGCTGGCTCGGCTACGAGATGGACATCCCGACGCAGAAGGTCGGGACGTTCGACACCGAGCTCGTCGAGGAGTTCTGGCAGGCGTTCGTGCGCACCGCGGCGTGCTCGCTGCACATCCGCGAGATAACGGGAAAGAATTCGCACCACATAATCGAGGGATGCTTCAAGTCCGCGGCCAGGAGCCTCAGAAGGGCCGTCGCGATAGACGCGGCGCGGCCGGACGAGATACCCTCCACGAAAGGAGTTCTTTAATTGATAGCTATAATAGATTACGGCGTCGGGAATCTGTTCTCGCTCAAAAGCTCGCTGGCGTTCATAGGCCGCGAGGCTGTGGTGAGCGGCGATCCCGCTGTCCTCAGGGCGGCGGATAAGCTGATACTGCCCGGCGTGGGGGCGTTCGCGGACGCGGCCGCGAAGCTGCGCGAAAAGGGCCTCGACGATCTTGTCAGGGAAGAGGCGGCCGCGGGAAAGCCTGTCATGGGCATATGCCTGGGCATGCAGCTCCTGTTCGAGAGGAGCTTCGAATACGGCGAGCACGAGGGCCTCGGGCTCCTGAAGGGCTCGGTCGTCCCGATGCAGGGCGTCATACCCGCGGACCTGAAGATACCTCATATCGGCTGGAACCCGCTCATATTCAGGAAGCAGAGCCCGCTGTTCAAATACATAAAGGACGGCGACAGCGTCTATTTCGTCCACTCCTATTACGCGAGCGGCTGCGAGGATTCGCTCATAGCCGACACGGAGTACGGCGCGATCCTCACCGCGGCGGTCCAGAAGGGCTGCGTCTGCGGCTGCCAGTTCCATCCGGAAAAGAGCGGCGACGTGGGGCTCGATATACTGCGCGCGTTCTGCGAAACGGAGGACTTCGAATGATACTCTTCCCCGCGATAGATCTGTACGGCGGCAAGGCCGTGCGGCTCCTCAAAGGAGAATACGACAGGATGACGGTCTACAGCGGCGATCCGGCTTCGGTCGCCGCCGACTTCGCCGCGTGCGGCGCCTCCCACATACACATCGTGGATCTTGAGGGCGCGAAGAGCGGCGAGACACCTAACCTGGCGACCGTCATGAAGATAAAGGAGACTTCGGGACTGTTCTGCGAGATCGGGGGCGGCATACGCTCGATGGAGACTGCGGGCCGCTACCTGGATTCGGGCATGGACCGCGTGATCCTCGGGACCGCGGCCGTCGAAGACGAGGGCTTCCTTCGCGAGGCCGTCGCCGCTTTCGGCAGCAGAGTCGCGGTCGGCATGGATATAAAGGACGGCTTCGTCGCCGTAAAGGGCTGGACCGAGAAGTCGGCTCTTACGGCCGACGCGTTCTGCGAAAAGATGCAGGGCATCGGCGTCGCGACGCTCATATGCACCGATATATCAAAGGACGGCGCGATGCAGGGGACGAACAGGCAGCTCTACAGGGACCTGTCGCGGAGATACGGGCTCGATATCGTAGCTTCCGGCGGCGTGTCGACGCTCGATGACGTCGAGTATCTGGCGTCCCTGGGTCTGTACGGAGCGATAATCGGAAAGGCGTACTACACGGGCGCGATAGATCTCGCCGAGGCGGTCAGGCTCTGCGGCGGGGCGGCAGCCGGAGGAACGGAGGCGCGCGAATGATAAGCAAGAGGATAATCCCCTGTCTGGACGTAAAGGACGGACGGGTCGTAAAAGGCATAAATTTCAAGGGTCTGAACGACGTGGCCTCGCCCGTCGATCTGGCCGAGTTCTACAGCCGCGCCGGAGCGGACGAACTGGTGTTCTACGACATAACGGCTTCGGCCGAGGGGCGCAGGCTGTTCACGGACATACTGTGCGAAGCTGCCAGGCGCGTGTTCATACCGCTGACGGTAGGCGGCGGCATAAACACCGTCGACGATTTCGACAGGGTCCTGAAGTGCGGCGCCGACAAGGTCAGCGTCAACTCGGGCGCTATCCGCGATCCGTCGCTCGTCGGAAAGGCCGCCAAACTCTACGGAGACCAGTGCGTCGTGCTCTCCGCCGACATCGCCAGGATCGACGGCGTCTTCCGCGTGTTCGCCAAGGGCGGCCGCGAGAACACCGGCATGGAGGCGATAGAGTGGATAAGGCGCTGC
Source organism: Bacillota bacterium (assembly GCA_016287035.1). Lineage (GTDB taxonomy): Bacteria > Bacillota > Clostridia > Peptostreptococcales > Anaerovoracaceae > UBA1764. The sequence continues at coordinate 1,292 of JAEEVI010000100.1, read as the reverse complement.
GTCGGCGAGGGCGCCGGCGAGATCGTCGTCAATTCGATCGACACCGACGGCGTAAAGAAGGGCTTCGACCTCGAGATGCTCGAGGCCGTCTGCAAGGCCGTCAAGGTGCCCGTCATAGCCTCCGGCGGCGCGGGCTGCATAGAGGATTTCATAACCCTGTTCAAGACCCTGCCGGGCGTGGACGCGGGCCTCGCGGCTTCCATCTTCCACTTCGGCGAGGTCTCCATCCCCCATCTGAAAAAAACTCTTGAAAGCGCCGGGATCCCGGCAAGGACCGTGAAGGGAGAATAAAAATGGATATAGAAAAGCTGAAATTCGACGAAAACGGACTCATCCCGGCGATAGTCGTGGACGAGGTGTCCAAGCGGGTGCTCACGCTCGCGTATATGAACCGCGAGAGCCTTGAGATATCAATGGAAAAGGGCCTCACGTGCTTCTGGAGCCGTTCGCGGCAGGAGCTCTGGCTCAAGGGCGAGACGAGCGGCAACTATCAGCATATCGTCTCGATCACGGCCGACTGCGACCGCGACGCGCTCGTCGTCACCGTAAGGCCGGACGGTCCCGCGTGCCACCTCGGCACCGAATCGTGCTTCGAATACCCCGTCTGGGAGAGCGAGGAGACGCACGATTTTTCGCTGCAGATGCTCATGAAGCTGATCGAGGGGCGCAAGACGAACAAGAAGGAAGGCTCCTACACGAGCTATCTGTTCGACAAGGGGCTCGACAAGATACTCAAGAAGGTCGGCGAGGAGTCGACAGAGGTCATAATCGCGGCGAAGGCCGAAGACAAGGACGAGACGATCTACGAGATCTCGGATCTCGTGTACCACGTGATGGTCCTGATGATCGAAGCCGGGATCTCGATCGAGGATATCCATAACGAGCTGGCCTCGCGCCACGTGATCGACCACAAGGTCAAGCAGGAGAAGATGACGAAATGAGCCTGTGGGATCTCCACATCCACACGACATACTGCGACGGCGCGAGCACGCCGCGCGAGATCGTCGAGGCCGCGCTTGAGAAGGGGCTGGACTGCATCGGTTTTTCCGGCCACGGCTACACGTGGTTCGACGAGGGCTACTGCATGAGCCGGGAGGACGAGGACGCCTACAGGGCGGAGATCGGCGCGCTTAAAGCGGAATACGCCGGACGCATACGGATACTGTGCGGCATCGAGCAGGATTACTGGGCTGATCCGCCCGTTCAGCCGTGGGACTACGTTATCGGCTCCGTGCACTACGTGAAGGCCGGGGGCGAATTCATCCCCGTGGACGAGTCGCCCGAGATCCTTA
>JAEEVI010000099.1 GCA_016287035.1 Bacillota bacterium | reverse complement strand
GAGGGCGCGAAGGAGTTCCTCGACGAGCTGCGCACGATAACTCAGGTCATAATACTCAGCGATACGTTCGAGCAGTTCGCCTCGCCCCTGATGCGCAAGCTCGGCTGGCCGACGATACTCTGCAATTCGCTGGTCGTATCTCCCGAAGGGGAGATAACCGGCTACAGGATGCGCGCGGAAAAGTCGAAGCTCGCGACCGTAAAGGCTCTGCAGTCTATAGGCTGCGAGACGATCGCGGCGGGCGACAGCTATAACGACCTGGCGATGATAAAAGCCAGCAAGGCGGGATTCCTGTTCAAGAGCACCGAAAAGATAATCGCGGACAACCCGGATCTTCCCGCGTTCGAGGAGTTCCCCGATCTGCTGGACGCCATAAAGGCCGCGCTTTGAATATGATGACGGAAAGGCTCCGCAGCTTTATCAGGACAGCCTCGCTCGCGCTGCTGCTCCTGCTCCTTTCGGCAGGGGCCTGTTTTGCCGCGGGCAGCGAGTATTCCCCGGTAACGGTCCGCTCGGGCGGACGCACAGTTTCGTCGGACGCCTGGGAGTTCAGGGGGACGCCTTATATCGCGCTCGATACCTTCATTCAGTACGCGGACTGCAGCGGGCTCACGATAAGCGAGCAGGATTCGAAGATATATTTCGATCCCGGAAAGCTCGACATCACGATAGCGGACGCCGCCACGACGGATTTCATCAAGAAGAACGCCGGCACGTGCTATATCTTCATCAAAAAGATCGACGGCTCGCCGTACGTCGCTCTCAATTCGATAACTCAGATCGCGCATCTTCCCTACGCCTTCGACGGAAGGACCGTAGACCTTCAGCCTCTTAAGGACGCCGGCACGCTCGCCGTCATCACCGCGGACTGTTCCGCGGCCGGATCTCTTTCGTCGGGCGGCGGCGAAACGGTACAGCTCGCGAAAGGGCAGTACTGCTACGTCGATGATCAGACGGAATTCAGCCTGCGGCTCAGGGATCTGTCCGGCAGCGTGATGTACGTACAGAAGGACTGCGCCGACATCGTCTCCGCCGAGGAGATGCCGGACTACATGTGGTCGGCGAAGCGCAAAGCGGATCACAGCGGAGAAAAGGTTAACCTCGTATGGCATCAGATGGCGGGAACGACGCTTGCCGCTCCTCAGAAGACAGGCGGCATAGATATAGTCGCCGCGCCCTGGTGCAGACAGGTCGTCGACGGTGGAGGCAGCGTCACCAACTACTGCAACCTCGGATACGTCCAGGAATGCCACAAGAACGGATACGAATTCTGGTTAACGATAACAAATGATATGACGACCTCCGGGTCCACGAACTATACCACGGCTGTCCTCTCGGACGAAAAGCTGATGAACAGAACGATCGCGCAGTATCTTTTCTACGCTTCCATGTACGACGCCGACGGCATAAACGTCGATTACGAGGAGCTTAAGAACGCCGACAGGGACGCCTTTACTGCTTTCGTCCTCGCGATGTCGGAGTATACGGACAGGATGGGCCTGACGCTTTCTGTCTGCGTCCCGCCGGTAGCCTCCTGGTACGTCGAATACGACTACGAGGCGCTCGGAAAGGCGTGCGACTACGTCTGCGTCATGACGTACGACGAGAACACCAAGACGGCTGGCTCCGTCGCGTCTTACGTATGGGTGAACAGCTCGATATCGAACCTCGTCAAGCTCGTGCCGAACGAAAAGATCCTGATGGGCGTGCCGTTCTACACGAAGCTCTGGAAGATATCGTCCTCCGGGAAGACGTCGTTCACTAACAAGGGCTTCGATTCGGCAAAGGACGCGCTGCGGGAGGCCGGCGCCGCGCCGTTCTGGAACAGCTCTGCGAGGCAGTATTACGCGGAGTACTCCTCTGGCGGCAGCAAGTACAGGATATGGCTCGAAGACGTACGCTCCATAGCGAACAAGCTGACGCTCGTCTACCGCTACGATCTCGCGGGGAGCTGCTGCTGGAGCCACGGCTGGTCTGTCCCGGAGATCTACGATCTCTTCGAGAGCGTGTACAGGGGAGGCGTCGATCCCGATACGGTCACGCCGGAATACGTGCTCTGATCTGCGCGCGCCGCGCTTTATACGATAAAAAAACTCCGGGCCGACCGCCCGGAGCGTTTTTATATGTTTATCTTCCTATTTGCCCAGCAGGCAGCACCTGAAGCCCGCGGCTTCGGCCTTTCCGGCGTCGCAGAAGTTCCTCGTGTCGAAGAAATTCTTCGTGCGCACGAGCCCGGCGAGATCCTCGAAATCCAGATCTTTGAAGGCTTTGTGGTTCACGGCGAGGATTATCAGATCCGCGTCCTTGCAGGTATACCTTATGTCCGCGTTCACGGCTGCGGGGTGCTCTTTTCCAATGACCTTTCCGGCCGCGAACGGGTCGCAGACGGATATCTCCACGCCGTTGTCCTGCAGCTTCTCGGCGAGGTAGATTATCGGGCTCTCCCGAAGGTCGTCGACGTCCGGCTTGTACGTTATCCCGAGAATGGCCGCCTTGGGCTTTTCGATGCCCTCCAGCATCTTAAGAGCTCTTTCGCAGGTGTGCTGCGGCATGCCGTCGTTCGTGCGCCTGGAAAGATCGATTATGTTCGCGAGCGAAGGCTCCTTTTCGACGATGAACCAGGGGTCGACCGCGATGCAGTGGCCGCCTACGCCGGGACCGGGCTGGTGGATATTGACCCTCGGGTGCTTGTTGCAGATCTTAATGAGCTCCCAGACGTTTATGCCCTCGCGCTCGCAGATCATAGCGAGCTCGTTGGCGAAGGCGATGTTGACGTCGCGGAAGGTGTTTTCGGACAGCTTCGCCATCTCGGCCGTGCGCGAGTCGGTCTCGTAGATCTCGCCCTTTACGAAGCATTTATACAGCTCCGCTATGCGGCGCGCGGACTCAGGATCGTATCCGCCGGCGACTCTGCTGTTCTCGACGAGCTCCGTCAGTATCTTTCCGGGGCTGACCCTCTCGGGCGAATGACCGAGATAGTAATCCTTTCCGGCTTCAAGACCGGTCGCGTCGAGTATCGGCTTTATGAGGCCGTCGACCGTCCCGACGGGGGAGGTGGACTCGAGTATGACGAGATCTCCCTTTTTGAGCACCGGAACTATGGACTGCGACGCGCTTTCGACGAAGCGCATGTCGG
>JAEEVI010000005.1 GCA_016287035.1 Bacillota bacterium | reverse complement strand
TCGCGGCCGGATCTCATTTCGCGGGACCGCAGTTCAATGGCGTTTAACAGGATCGAGCCGCATGGAGATCCCGCGGCGCGGCGGTCATATACGGATAACGCGCAGAAGTGGTATTATAGAAAAAAGGGTCGGTCCGGATCGTTTCGGCAGGCGCTGAGCTGCAGTGTGCGCGGCGCGGGCGGCGTATGCGCGAAACGGCAGTGTGCGCGGCGCGGACGGTCAGGGCGATGGCTCAGAGACAGAGCCGTAAGGAGACACACATGCGATTCATAAAGGGATCCGGCTGGAAGGCCTTCTTCGATGAAGAAAACGGACGGTATTTCGGAGAGCACGGCGGCGGGCAGTACTACGACCTGTTCGAGCTGACGCAGGAGCAGTACGGCATGCTCGACGGGAAGATGAGCGAGAGCGAAGCGTCCTCGGTCATGCGCGAGGGGCGGCATTTATACATGTCCGTCAACGACCGCTGCGGCCCGCCGTATACGGTCGTGTTCGACGACGACTACAAGGAGCTCTGCCCGTGGGCGAACGCCGCAGGAGGCGGCAGGGTCTGGTCCGGGGAGCTGACCGACGCCGCGGTGGAGCTGCTGGGATCGGAGGAGAACAACAGGGAACAGAGGCGCAGAAAGCGCGCGGAGCGGGAAAGAAAAGGCAGCTGACCCGGGGTTCTTCCGCGGGGCCGATGCGGCTCTTCCGGGGGCTCTTCCGCTCGGTTGACGCGGACCATATAATATGCTAATCTGCAAAATATAGATATAATATCGAAGTATTGCCGCAAAAATGCCAGCGATGGCCTGACGATATGAAAAAACTGCTTTTGCATCTGATAACGATATGCCTGATCCTCCAGTCCGCGTTATGCGCCGGAGGATCTGCGGCGTTCGCGGCGTCATATATGAGCAATAAGACGGAGATCCCCGTAAACCTCGAGATCTCCGGCGCGGAAGCCCTGTGCCAGACGGAGGACGGCTACGTCTGGATAGGTCAGTACTCCGGGCTGACGCGCTACGACTCCAAGGAGTTCGTGACGTACAAGAGCTTCGAGTACGAGGGGCAGGAATATACCGTGATCAACGTCCGCGCGCTCGCGGCCGACGGCAACGTTCTTTACATCGGGACGTCCGAGCATGTCTATGTTTATAAGGACCATCATTTCGAGCCTCTGCTCATGGAGGCCGGCGTCATCACCGACATCATCCTCGATGCCGAGAACGACATCCTTTACATATCCACGCAGAACGAGGGCGGTCTGATCTACGATATCGCCTCCGGCACAAAAAAGAATATCCCGGGCACCGAAGGGGATACCGTCCTCGACATCGCGCTCGGCACCGGGCAGGGCCGCTATTATTTCCAGACGGAGGAAGGCGTCTTCGACGAGGCCGGAAACGAGATCCTGCGCAACCCGAGGCTCCTTGAGATCTATTCATACGGCTCCACGCTGTACATGGCCGAGGACAACGGGATCATTTACAGATACGACATGAAAAGGGGAAGGGCGCTCGACGCTCTCACCGTCCCCGATCAGGTCAACAGGCTGCTTTATTCCGAGGAGGATCAGATCCTTTTCGCCGCCTGCGAGAAGAACGGCATCTATTGCATCGACTTCAGCGAAGGCGGGCCCGACATCACGCTGGCCGGCGATCTGGACAACAAGAGCCAGCTCGTGGATCTGATGATCGACTACGAGGGGAACCTCTGGGCCGCGTCGCACTATATCGGCGCTTCGGGCGTATCGATAATCACGAGGAACGCGCTGTCCGAGCTGCTCTACGACGATCAGATCTGGCAGGCCCTGAACGCGCCGCCCGCGTTCGACAGAAACGTCTACGCCGTCGAGAAATACGGCGATATCCTTTACATAGTGGCCGGCCTCAGGATCTACAGGTTCGACCTCGTCAATAACGAGATCCTGCCCGACAACTCCATAATGCGGGCGATCGACGAATACGCCGAGGCCAGGACGCAGGAGGGCAGGGCCCGGGAGGGCAGCGGCTTCAATTTCACGTACGCTCCGAAGGACGTCGAGATATTCGGGAACATGATCTATTTCGCGGTCTCAAGTATCGGTCTCGTGGAATACGACCCGGCCACCGAGGACGTGTTCATCTACGACGCGGACTATATCCGCAGCCATACCGGAAAGCTCATCGACGACCCGGACCTCGCGCTCACGAACACCATCCGCTCCATGCGGAGCTTCGACGATTACCTCGCCCTCGGATATACGAGAGGAATAATGCGCTTCGACGGTACGAGATTCGACGTCATGAACATCGGCTCCAACATCCTCTACATCAACAAGACAAAGGACGGAAAGATACTGTTCGACCGCACGCAGGGCCTGTTCGTCGTAGATGACGATTTCAGCTCCGTTACGGAGATCCCCACGGAAAAGGAGGTCACCGGAAACAGGCTCAAATTCCTCGTCGACGGAGACTACATCTACTACACGCTGAACAGCCGCCTCTTCAGGCTCGATACGGTCAACGGCAACGGCGTCTCCGAGGAGATCGCCATCCCGTACATCAAGGGATCCATCGTGGAGCTCTCCAAGATCAGATGCAGCGGCACTGACGGCAAGCCCGAATACAAATACGTGATAGGCAGCCAGACGCAGCTCTACATAGCCGACTCGCTCGAGGGAGACCGGCTTACGGAGTACACTTCCTACGACGCGACGAACGGCCTTCATCCGATCATAGCCAACACTTCCGGATACTACGACGAATCGGAGCAGAAGTACTATCTCCAGTCTACGAACGGTATCTTCGTCTACGATTTCAGTCTCACCAGAGACGTGCCGGCGCCCGTCAGGATCGCCGTTCCCTCCGTTGACCTCGACGGAGAGCACTATTACGGAAACGACATAAAAATAGGAAAAGACGTATACCGTGTCGCCTTCAACCTGTCCGTTCTCGGGTTCCGCCCGAACAAAGGGTATACCACGTATTACAAGCTGGACGGCATCGACGACGATTTCAGCGTGTATTCTGACGACAACAGGAGCATATACTACACGAACCTGCGCGGCGGAAACTACGACATGCACATCTTCGTGACCGATGAATACGGTCAGCGCTCCAACCAGATAGACATACATCTGGAGAAGGACAAGAAGTTCTACGAGCAGTGGTGGTTCTGGGGCATCGCGCTTATGCTCGCGGCGGCTGTGATAGCTCTGGTCACGTCGATGATCATTCGCTTCAAGACGCGGCAGTCCCTGAAGCGCCAGCTGGAATACAAGAATATAACCGTCGAATCCATCCAGGCCATAGCCAGGACGATAGACGCCAAGGACGAATACACCAACGGCCATTCCATCCGCGTGGGCTATTATTCCAAGGTGATAGCGGAGAATATGGGGATGAGCTCCGACGACGTGGACAACATCTACTACATCGCGCTCCTCCACGACATAGGAAAGATAGCTATACCGGACAGCATCCTGAACAAGCCCGGAAGGCTGACGGACGAGGAATTCGCCGTCATGAAGAGCCACACGACCCGCGGCGCGGGGATACTGAAGGGTATCTCCACCATACCGCAGATCATAGAGGGCGCTAAGTCGCACCACGAGAAATACGACGGATCCGGCTATCCCGAAGGTATAAGCGGCGAGAACATCCCGTTCGTGGCGAGGATCATCTGCTGCGCGGACTGCTTCGACGCGATGGCTTCCAAGAGGGTCTACAAGGAGCCGTTCTCGCTTGAGGTCATAATCAAAGAGTTCGAGCGCTGCGCCGGAACGCAGTTCGATCCCGGCATCGCGAAGGTCGTCGTCGATCTTATCACGTCCGGAAAGCTGGAGCCTTATACCGCCGAGAACACATATCTGGGAAGCGACGGCAAGACCCACAGGATCAGGAAGGACGAGGAGCGGTTGTGAGAAAAAAGCTCTTTTCGGAGATACCTTATATAAAAAGCGAACGGATCGTCCTCAGGGCTCTCGGCCCTGAGGACGCCGATTCTCTGCGCGAGCTTACCGGAAGCGAAGAGGTGTACCGGTATCTTCCGACGTTCCTGTTCGAGAAGAGATACGACGACGCGGAGACCGTCATAGAGCGCCTGTACACCGAATGCGCGCAAGAGTCCATAATACTCGGGATCTTCGAGTACGGAGAGTTCTGCGGTCTGGCGGAGATGTACGGCTATAAGGACCCGATCCACAAGATAAGCGTCGGATACAGGCTGCTGCGGCGCTGCTGGGGAAGGGGCATCGCGGGCGAGGCGCTTCGGCTTATGGTCTCTTATCTTCTCGACGAGACGGATATCGAGATAATAACCGCGAGCACGATGATAGAGAACAGGGCGTCGGCCGCGGTGCTGCGCAAAAACGGTTTCGAGCTCGTCGCGGAAGCCGTCGGAGAGGACTGGGGCTATCCCGAGCCCGTCCCCGCCGACAAGTGGATACGGTAGGCCGCTGTTGACATATCTCGCCTGTTGTGGCATAGTTTTCTGTGATGTTGCGCGCAAAAGGGCGCGCGGTTTGTTTTTGTGAAATAGATACGGAGTTTCATCATGGCATGTGATCACGATTGCTCGCACTGCGGAAGCGACTGCAGCGACCGCAAGGCTGAGAGCCTGATAGCAAAGGAAAACGCTAAGTCCGACGTTAAGCGCGTCATTGCCGTCGTCAGCGGCAAGGGCGGAGTCGGAAAGTCTATGGTCAGCGCGCTTCTCACGACGGCGATGCGCCGCAGGGGCTTCTCCACCGCCGTTCTCGACGCGGATATAACAGGCCCGTCTATGCCCCAGGCCTTCGGCGTAAAGGGGATGGTGTACGCGACGGACGACGGGATAATCCCCGCGCAGACCGCCGCCGGCACGAAGCTCATGTCGATAAACCTCATGCTCCCGGACGATACAGATCCGGTCGTATGGAGGGGACCGATAATAGCGGGGACGGTCACGCAGTTCTGGACGGACGTCTGCTGGGGCGACGTCGATTACATGTTCGTGGATATGCCTCCGGGGACGGGCGACGTTCCTCTCACAGTGTTCCAGCAGCTTCCCGTGGACGGCATAATAGTCGTTACATCTCCGCAGGAGCTCGTCGGAATGATCGTAGGCAAGGCTGTAAAGATGGCGAACATGCTCAACGTGCCTCTTCTCGGGATCGTTGAGAACATGTCGTATTTCGAATGCCCGGACTGCCATACGCGGCACAGGATCTTCGGAGAGAGCCACATCGAGGAGCTCGCGGCGAAATACGGGATCGACACCGTAGCGAGGCTTCCGATCGATCCTTCTCTCGCGGCTCTGTGCGACGAGGGCCGTATAGAGAGCTTCGAGGGCGGCTGGCTCGACGAGATGGCGGACATGCTCTGCCGCGTCCAGCCCAGGGATAAGAGCGCGAAGCCGGAATAGGCGCGCAGGCCCGGCCTTTAACAAGCAATATAAAGTCCCGCGGAGATCCGCGGGACTTTTTTAGTTACGGAAAAGGGACAGGTATCAGCGGGCCTCGGAGTCTTCGCTGCGGATCTCCTTAAGGTACTTGTACACGGTCGCGGGAGCCATCTGCAGCACCTCGCATACCTTCGGCACGGAGCCGTGGACCTCGAAGACGCCCTTTTTGTCGAGGCTCCTGAGGATAGCGATCTTCGATTCTCTCGAATCCATGTGGAACGGCTTCGCCGATTCGACCTCGTCGACGATCATGTCCAGCGTGTACTGCTCGATCGTCTGCGACGCGGGCTTTAAGGACGCGGTGATCGAGCTCGTCCCGAACGACGATTCCAGGAACTTCTGAAGCGTGTTCACCAGCGTCACGTCCTGGTTTATGCACAGCGTGTAGCGGAGCTGGCCCTCCTCGTCGCTGAAGAAAAGGCTCGAGGAGCGCAGGGCGTAGCCCGTCTCCGACAGGCTTCTGTAGCCGATGAGGTAGTCCTTGTTGGAGTTGAGCGCCCTCTCATTGAATATCTTGATGGCGTGGGGCTCTGACCGCTCTCCGAGCTTCCTGCCGGTGAGATCGCCGTTGGAGATGAATATTATCTTATCTTCTATTATATCGTGCAGGACGACTTCCGTAGTGGACCCGAGGGCCTGAGAGAGGAAATCGCAGATCTTCAGCAAAATTTCGAGATTCAAGGCGCCACCTGTTTCTGTCGAGCGATGTAGAAAAAAATTCTATCAATAATATATATATTATAAATCGTGTTGACAAGGATACGATGCAGCATATAAAATAATTACACAAAAAAGAATAATTATTGCAACCGCAGTCTGATCAAGATCAACGCAAACTGATTTTATCACGGTGCGATCTCAGTTTTCAATATGAAATCGTTTTTCCGGGGACACACGAGTCCCGGCCGCGCGAGGATCGAAAGAGGAGGGACATTTCGCCGCGGCGTGAAGGCGCAGTGCGGCGAACGCAGAACATGAAGAAATTACTGACAGGAAACGAAGCGATAGCGAGGGGCTTCTACGAGGCGGGCGGCAAGGTCGCTTCCGCTTATCCGGGAACTCCGAGCACGGAGATACTCGAGAATATCTCCAGGTATAAGGACGAGCTCTACTGCGAATGGGCTCCGAACGAAAAGGTAGCGGTCGAGACGTGCATCGGCGCGTCTATGGCGGGAGCCAGAGCGCTCGCGGCGATGAAGCACGTAGGTCTGAACGTCGCGGCGGACCCGATGTTCACTTTTGCCTACACCGGAGTCAACGGCGGTTATGTGCTGGTGTCCGCGGACGATCCGTACATGCATTCGTCGCAGAACGAGCAGGACAACAGGCACTACGCGAGAGCGATGAAGATCTGCATGTTCGAGCCGTCCGACAGCCAGGAAGCGAAGGACATGACGATGAAGGCGTTCGAGATCTCCGAAAAGTACGATCTGCCCGTCATGCTGCGCACGACCACGAGAGTCTGCCACAGCAAGAGCCTCGTGGAGATCGGTGAAAGAGTTCTTCCCGAGATGCGCCCGTACGTAAAGAACAGGATGAAGTACGACGCGATCCCCGCGATCTCCCGCCTTCTCCACACCAAGGTAGAAAAGCGCGCCAAGGCGCTTGCCGAGTATTCCGAGAGCTGCGAGTTCAACTACGCGATCGACAACGGAGCTAAGATCGGCGTCGTCGCGTCGGGCATCGCGTTCCAGTATGCCCGCGAGGCCTTCGGCGACAGCGCGAACTATTTCAAGGTAGGTTTCTCCTATCCTCTTCCGATCGAGAGCATCAGAAAGTTCGCCAGCTCGCTCGACACCCTCTACGTGGTCGAAGAGCTCGATCCGTTCATGGAGGATCAGCTCAAGGCCGCCGGGATCCCCTGCATTGGAAAGAAAAAGCTTCCGATCGAGGGCGAATTCAACCCGACGCTCGTGCGCGAGTGCCTGCTCGGCGAAAAGGTCGAGCACCTGGACGTCAAGACTCCGCTCGTTGGACGCGCTCCCACGCTCTGCGCGGGATGTCCTCACAGAGGAATGGTCCTGGAGCTCGGAAAAGTCAAGGACCTCATCATCAGCGGCGACATCGGCTGCTACGCGCTCGGCGGCGGCGAACCGTACAACGCGAAGGACTGCACCATCTGCATGGGCGCGAGCATCAGCATGGCTCACGGCATGAACAAGGCGTTCGAGCAGTACGGAAAGGACCGCAAGGTCGTATCCATAATCGGCGATTCCACGTTCTTCCACACCGGTATAGTGAGCCTCGAGGGCCTCGTATACAACAAGGGCAAGGCCCTTACGATCATCCTGGACAACAGGATCACCGGTATGACGGGCCATCAGGACAACCCGGGCTCAGGCTATACGCTGATGGGCGAACCGACGGCGGATATCTCCATAGAGGCGATCGTCCGCGCGTTCGGAGTAAAGAATATAAAGGTCGTCAACCCGCTCGATCTGAAGGAATGCCGCGAGGCGCTCAAGTGGGGCTTCGCGCAGGAGGAGACGGCCGTCATCATCACGAGATATCCGTGCGCGCTCAAGAAGTACACGCAGCAGGACATCGACGAATTCGGAAAGCTCAGCAAGTGCACGGTCGATCAGAGCAAGTGCATCGGCTGCCAGGCCTGCGTAAGGACCGGCTGCCCGGCGATACTGTTCGATCGCAAGACGAATCTGGCGAACATAGACAGCATCCAGTGCACGGGCTGCGAGATTTGCAAACAGGTATGCGCTGTCGGCGCTATCGGAAAGTAGGTCGAGATGGATAAGGTTACAAGCATTTTACTGGTAGGCGTCGGCGGACAGGGAACTATCCTCGCCAGCAAGCTCTTTTCGGAAGCTATGGCTGAAGAGGGCTTTGACGTCAAAATGAGCGAGATACACGGCATGAGCCAGCGCGGCGGCGGCGTTTCCACGCAGATCCGCTACGGAAAGAAGGTTTATTCGCCTATAATCGGAGAAGGCTGCGCGGACATCCTCGTTTCCATGGAGACCGCGGAATCCGCGAGATGGCTCAACTATCTCAAGCCGGACGCGAAGCTGATCATAAGCGATTACAGGATCTATCCGCCCGAAGTCCTTTCGGGACGCGAGGAATATCCCCAGACGACGATCGAGGACCTTTCGAAGGTCGCCGACGTGACGGTCGTCCACGCGGAAAAGCTGGCGCTCGAGGCCGGCAGCGCGAAGTGCATGAACATCGTTCTGCTCGGAGCGCTCGTCAAGGGGCTCGGCCTTGAGAACTCCGTGGACTGGAACGGAATAATCGAAAAGACGGTCAAGCCCGCGTTCATCGAGATGAACAAGAAGGCGTTCAGGCTCGGAGTGGAGGCAGTGTCTTAATGATAAGAAACGCTCAGCAGCTGCTCGAGGCTGCAAGGACAGGTAAAAAGGCGCGCCTCGTATGCGCGGCGGCGAACGACGCCCACACCATCGAGGCTCTGTATGACGCCGAGAAGGAAGGTCTCATCGACCCGATACTCATAGGCGACGCGGCCTGTATAGAGAAGCTCTGCAAGGACTGCGGCTTCGGATTCAGGAACGCTCAGATCGTCGACCAGCCGGACACGATCGAGGCGTGCAGGCTCGCGATGAGCTACATAAAGGAAAAGAAGGCTGACTTCATAATGAAGGGCCTCGTAGAGACGTCCGATTTCCTCAGGACGCTGCTCGACAAGGAGCACGGTCTTCCGACTTCGGGGCTGCTCAACCACGTCATGATGTTCGACGTATCGCCGGCATACGACCGCTGGCTGATCACTTCGGACGGCGGCATGGTCATGTATCCCGACCTCGCGAAAAAGAAGCTGATCCTCAGCAACACTCTTGCCGTCGCGAGAGCTCTGGACATAGAAAAGATAAACGTCTCGGTGCTCTGCGCGAAGGAGCACGTGAACCCTAAGATGCAGGCCACGGTCGACGCGGCCGCGCTCAAGGAGATGTGCCTCGCGGGCGAGTTCGGGGACGACGTATATGTCGAAGGACCGATCTCGCTGGATCTGGCTCTTTCCGCCGAGGTGGCGGAGATAAAGCGCTTCGATTCGCCCGTCTGCGGAAGGACGGATATAGCTATCCTGCCGAATATAGAGGCAGGAAATCTTATGGGGAAGACGCTTTCGATATTATGCGGCGCGGTGAACGCGGGCGTAGTCGTCGGCGCGTCCGTGCCCGTCGTGCTCCCGTCGAGGGGCGACAGCAGCATGTCGAAGCTCTGCTCGATCGCGCTCGGCTGCGCTATGGCGCGCAAGGCAGGAAACTGATATGGCACATATAATCGTTATAAATCCGGGCTCCACGTCCACCAAGATAGCTTACTACGAAGACGAAAAGCAGCTCTGGAAGGAGAACATCTCCTACAGCGCCGAAACGGTAAAAGCTTTCAGGTCCCCGTACGACCAGCTCCCGATGCGCCTGGCGGACATCGAGAAGGTGCTCGAAGAGAAAGGCATAGGGCCGGAGGATATCGACTGCGCCGTCGCGAGAGGCGGACTCGTTCCCCACGCGAGCGCGGGCGCTATCGAGGTCACGGACGAGCTCGTCCGCGTGCTTCGCGAGGAGCCTGTGGATCTTCACATATCGAATATCGGCGCGCAGGTCGCGCAGACGCTCGCGCGGAAGGCAGGCGTCAAGGCGTACATTTACGATCCCGTCACTGTGGACGAGATGATAGACGTCGTGCGCATAACAGGACTTCGCGAGATAAGGCGCTGGGGACAGGGCCACAACCTGAATATGAGAGCGGCGGCTCTCGCCGCGTGCAGGAACGACGAGTCGCTGTCATACAAGGATAATACTCTGATCGTAGTACACCTCGGAGGCGGCATAACGCTCAGCCTGCACCACAAGGGCAGGATAATCGACATGGTTTCCGACGAGGACGGTCCGTTCGCTCCCGAACGCGCCGGCAACATGCCGTCGTTCAAATGGACGAAGCTGATATTCGACAAGGGCTGGACGCGCGAGCAGGCTCTGCGCAAGATACAGCGCGAGGGCGGTCTCGTGGATTTCTTCGGAACGTCCGATCTGCGCGAGGTCGAGAAGATGATAGACGAAGGCAGCGAAGAGGCTGCGCTCGTCTTCGAGGCAATGGCGCTCAACGTCGCCAAGTGCATCGGAAAGCTCGCGGTCGTCGTCAGCGGAAAGATCGACAGGATCATCCTGACGGGCGGCGGAGCGTATTCCGAGCGCCTCGTGTCCGGGATCAAAAAATACGCGGGATTCTTCGCGCCCTTTACGATAATACCGGGCGAAAACGAGCTCGACGCTCTCGCGGGCGGCGCGCTCAGAGTACTGCGCGGGGAAGAAAATGCCAAAATATTCACAAAATAAAACAGCCGCGCTCGTATCCGCCTTCGTCGCGATGCTCTGCATCGGAACGATATATTCCTGGTCGATCCTTTCCGTGCCTCTGGCGCAGAACTTCGGCTGGACGGCGGCGCAGCTCGGCGTGAACTACACGGTCGTGATGTCGTTCTTCTGCCTCGGTATGCTGGCGGCAGGGAGGCTCCTCAACAGGATCTCCGCCGCGGCCATCATGCGTATCGCGGCCGCGCTCACGATCGCAGGATTCGCGATAGCGTCGCGCTTATCGGGAAACATAGTCCAACTGTATATAAGCTATGGGGTCCTGAGCAGCAGCGGAGTTGGCCTCGCCTATACTGTTATCCTCCAGCAGATAGGCCGTTTCAGCACGAGCGATCAGCAGATCGTCCGTACCGGAACGATGCTCATGGCTTTCGGCGCCAGCACACTGCTCCTCGGGAGCCTCGCGGCTAAGATGCTCGACAGCGGCGTCGACTGGAGGACGGTATATCTGCTCATCGGGCTGTGCGACTGCCTGTCGATACTCGCGGCGTCCTTCCTGCTCGCTTCGAACGAAGTGATCGGCAGCGGCGACCGCGGCAGCGCGGCGGTCATGCTGAAGGACAGAAGGTTCTGGCTGTTCTTCGCGGTGATATCGCTCTCGAACTGCATCGGGACGAGCCTCATGGGACACGCCAAGACGGTCATGACGGCTTCCGGAGTGGCTGCCGGCCTCGCTACTATAGCCGTAGGCTGCATGTCGGTCGCGAACGGTCTTTCCCGGTTCTTCTTCGGAAAGCTCTACGCTTCCAGGGGAAAGAAGCCGACGATGCTCATCGACGTCGCCGCGTATATAGCGGCGCTGCTGGTCATCGCTTTCTCGGCCGGGACCGGAAACGGCCTGCTCGGAGCGGCGGGCTTCCTGATCGCGGGCGTCGGATACGGGGGCGTACCGACCGTAACGGCCGCGTTCGTGTCTTCCGAATACGCGAAGGAGAACTACGCCGCGAACCTTTCGTGCGCGAACCTGTCGATAATGGTCGGATCGCTCTTCTCCGGAGTGGTCGGCAGCCTTATCGAGAACGGCGCGCACCGCTGGTCTTTCGCGGTGCCTCTGCTGGTGATAGCGGCAGGGATCTGCGTCCTGGACGGCGTGCTCCTCGGGAGCCGCGCGGGCAGACGATAAAAACAGGGTGCAATAAGTATAAAACTGGTCTATTATATAGAAGAAATGAATACGCATCTATATAACGGAAACAGGCTCAGAAATTTAAGCAGCAGATCATAAAGGAGAAGCAGATAGAAAGATGAGTCTTATTAAAAACGTTGACGGGATCATCAACAGATTCTGTCAGTATTTCAGCGGAGCGCTGCTCGGCGTCATAGCCGTGGTGTGCGCGCTGCAGGTGTTCTGCAGATACGTGCTCAACAATTCGCTCTCATGGAGCGAGGAGATAATGCGCTATCTCTTCATCTGGCTCGTCATGTTCGCCACGACGATAACCGTAAAGCACGGAAGCGGCGCGTCCGTCGATATCTTCG